>JANQER010000347.1 GCA_028278255.1 Elusimicrobiota bacterium
TGGTTGCGTTAACTGATGCGGAAGGAAATGTCACGCGCTTTGAATACAATACCGCAGGACAAGTGATCAAAGAAATCCGCCCTATGGGAGAAGAAACAAATTACACATACCATGAAGACGGCTCACTGGCCGCAAAGACAGATGCCAAAGGCCAAATAACGAAATATGAATATGATTTAGGTGCCCGCCTCGCCGCAGCCCGCCGATTCATCGGCGCGGTTGAAATATCTTCAGACACATTCAGTTATGATGTTTCAGGGAATCTGACAGGATTTTCACGAGCCACGAGGCACAAGCCACGAGTCACGGCTTCTTATGTTTATGATTTCCAGGGCCGAAAAACACAGGAAACAGTCAATTACGGAACATTCACATTGTCCTATGGTTATGAATATTACAAAAACGGACAAAAAAAGAGCATCATCTATCCTGACGGCGCCAAATACGAATTCACCTATAATGCCAACAACCGGCTGATAATGTCCCAAATTCCGGGAAAAGGCATCATCACTTACGATTACCACTGGTTCCGGTCATCGAATATCCTCTACCCCGGAGGCATGCGCAAGATTATTGATTATGACTCAGTAATGCGCACAGCCGTCATTACAGTCAAAGATCCCGGGCATAATGTCCTGATGCGGTATGGCTATGATTATGACCAGCAAAGCAACATCACGCAAAAACAAACCGAACATGGGAATTATCAATACGGCTATGACAAAACAAACCAGCTCACAAATGTAAATTATCCGGCATTGCCGGATGAAGAATTTACGTATGACAAAGTGGGCAACCGCTTAAATCAAACATACGGTTCAGAAAATATGACTTACGATCACAATGCAAACAATGAATTGTTATCTGTGACTCATAGCACACAACCCACAACCCAAGACATATCTTTTGAATATGACGCCAATGGAAATTTAATCAAAACAATTGAAGGTACAAGAGAAATCAATTACACTTATGACAGTGACAACAGACTGATCCGGGTCACGGACAGTTCCGGTTCTTTGACAGCTGATTATTATTATGACCCCTATGGCCGCAGGCTTTGGAAAGAAGTAAATGGAATAAGAACCTATTACTTCTATGCAGACGAAGGATTGATTGCTGAGGCTGATGAATCAGGAAAGATCACCAAAACCTATGGTTATGTGCCTGACAGTATTTGGGGCACTGATCCTGTGTGGATGAAGACCGGAGGTGAATATCACTGGTTTTGGACGGATCACCTGGCCACGCCGCAAAAGCTCACCACGTCAAACGGGGCTGTCACATGGTCGGCCACGTATGAAGCATTCGGTAAAGCCACAGTGAATCCTGCCAGCACAGTTGAAAACAACCTGAGATTCCCAGGACAGTATTTTGACGAGGAAACCGGACTGCATTACAGTTGGATGAGATATTACAATCCGACGAATGCTAGGTTTGACTCAAGTGACCAGATTGGTTTTGCGGGTGGAGATGATAATTTATTCGTTTATGTTTGGAGTTCTCCTGTTAATTACTTTGATCCTTGGGGTTTAATGGGGCTTGATGCAGGAGCTATTAATACGGGGATATCATTTCCAATATATATTCCAGGGCCACATGATACAGGGACTCCTTTACCAATACATGACCCAAGACCGGTAGATAATATTACCAACCCCTTTCCATTACCGCCTAAAGAAAGAGATATCCCACCACCTATTGGAAATAATGATAATATTACGTGGCCTGCACCGTATTTACCCGGTCATTTTAAAAGTGATGATGGTAAAACATGTCCAGCACCTGATAAGTTACCACAACCAAAAGATAATAAGCCAAAACCAGAGAATACCCCAAAGACACACCCTTATGAATTTGATCCCATTAAAGGGAGCAAAGCAAAGAGAAACAAAAAAACAGGAGAAATTTGGGAGCCTGATTTATTGCACAAAGATCATTACGAAGTTTACAAAAATAAAAGGAAATGGCAAAAACAAGGTGGCGATAATAGAGATAGAGCTGTTTATAAAGATGGAAGGTTAAGAAAGAAATTTAAATAACAAAGGAAAGCATATGAAAATTTCAGCCAAGTCAAAAAAAATCACTGTAAAAATTTTAAATGACACTGATGATATGGTTTTAATTGAGGGAAATCAAAAAGGATTGCAAATGCTGGGCAATTTGATCCTTGAGAGGGCAAAAGATGATTATTGTGGATTTCAAATTTCACCGAAAGGAGCGGGACAGAGAAATTTTTATAAGAATTCAACACATGGACTTTACATTCATCGTATCCCTTGTGAACATTCCAGAAAAAAAAGAAGATGAAAAACATTCAAGTTATTGATGGGGCTTTAAATTGTGTTTACGATATCTTTCCTTTAACGGATGAAGATTTTTCGGTAATTTTTCCAAAATAGACAATATTGCTTTCATTGTCAACGATCATCTAAAAATGACCCGCCTCCAATAAAAGAATTTGAAATAGCAATTTTATGCTATTTTTCAAATCCCGGATTTTTGTATCTTATAATATAATTCCCTGACTCTGGCTTTTTTGGTGTAAGGGGGTATATTTATATAATAGAAGTAATTCATAGAAACTCAATAGAAATTAGCCTGAATTGAGTTCTTTTTGTTAGGGCTTGAGTGGAGGGCATGATGAAAAAAAATCAACTTGAAGAGAAAACCACTTTTTCATGTCCAACAGAATTGCCTGACTTGAGGATAATAAAGTCTCAAAATTCCACCCGGTTGTGGAAATATTTTCATGAAACCTATGCGGTTTGTACAATTCCAAAACAAAACAGTGGCGGGGGAGCCTGGAGCTACCGTGGGAAAGAACATGTGGTGACAACAAGAGGACAATTAATGCTTATAGAACCGGGTGAAGTCCATCAAACAACTAAAGCTTATCACCCTTGTGATTTATTTTATGTTGTACAGATCCCCTATGGCGTTGTTGAAAACTTAGCAAAAGAAATGGGACTTAAGAGCGCCCCGCATTTTAAAGACGCTAATGCTTTTAAAACTTTTATTGTCAGGTCTTTTTATCAGTTTCATCGTTCCCTCGAGAATAAAAATGCTACCTTACTGGAAAAACAATCCCTGTTTCATCTTGCCCTGAGCAGCCTTTTGCGTGAATGTTGCGAGGAGAATGCAAAACCTCTTTTAGATCCACCGTAAGCGTCCTGTGAACCCAGGGCTATGCCATGGACTCCACATGGGAAGCATAACAAAAAAATTATCAGTTGTGTGGGATGATATGCCCGAACCGGTCT
>JANQER010000421.1 GCA_028278255.1 Elusimicrobiota bacterium
ACAAAACATTACTCATTCGTCTTAAATGTGTCAAGTTTTCAAAGAGCTTTTATCGTCTTAAAAGGGGTCTTTTTGACCCACACAAAATCGGGAAGACCCTAAAAACCAAAACTCAATTATTTGTATCTTGTTCCTTAGAATTTGGTCATTATTTGGTTATTGTTTCTTGGAATTTGGAATCTGATTGATGTGTCAAAACACAGCTTTTTTGAAGATTCGGTCCAAATCTTCAATGGCCAATGGTTTGGGCAAAAACCCATCCACTTTGTATTTGCGGCTCGTGCATTTGACATTTTCGTCTGGACATCCTGTCATCAGCACTATTTTGACATCCTTGAGGCGCGGATCCGACCGAATAGTGCGGCACACCTCATGTCCGTCAATCCCGGGCATTTTAATGTCCAAAAGCACTGCCCTGGGCCTGTGCGTGCTCACCTTGTGCCCTGCCTCAAACCCATTGGCAGCCTCATGAACTTCAGTGTCAGGCTGAATCTTCTTCAAAAACCTTTTCAGCACTTTTCGCACATCCGCCTCATCATCCACAATCAACACACGCTTCTTTTCATCGCCGATCAATTCAGCCGAATCTGTAAAAGACTCAATCTCCTTGCCCATAGCGGTTTTGACGCGATCAAATTCTTTTTCCAGAACCACAATCAATCCACCAGCTTCCAATAAACGCCCGGTACTGCCCAAAGTCTCAATCCGGGAACATAGAATCTGCATGGCTTTGGCCCCAAACTGGGCACAGCTCCCTTTTAATCTGTGCGCAGCATTCACCAGCATGTCAGCGTCTAAAAAAGCCACGCTCTGATGCAAATCATTGATCAGTTTAGGGGTTTCCTTCATAAAAATCCCGAACACTGTGTTCAATAACATGGAATCCACTTCATCCTGCACTCGACGCAAATCCTCTAAAATCTTCTCATCCATGGGCACATCATACCTGGCCAAAACATCCGACAATTCACGAATCTGGGCAGGTTTTGTCAAATAATCATCCATCCCGGCTTCCAAACATTTTTCGCGATCCCCTGCCCGGTTCAAAGAGGTCAAAGCCACAATGGGGATATGATTGTTTCCGGGCCGGATTTTTCGGATTTTTTCAGTGGCTTCATATCCGCTCATCCCGGGCATCTGACAATCCATCACAATCAGATTATACGGAACATCCTGAACAGCTTGCAGGGCCTCATGACCTGAACTCACTTCATCTGATTCATACCCCAAACTTTGCAGCAACGCCGCCACAGACTTCCGATTGATTTCATTGTCATCCACCACCAAAATCCGGAAATGACGTCTCACTGTTTTTAATGACAAAATGTGCGGATTGTTCTCAGACATATACCCTCCGAAAGATGAAATTCCAAGCTCCAATAACCAAGATACAAATAAATCCCAAATTCCAAGAAACAATAACCAAATAAATGCCAAGAAAAAAACAAACACTGATTTTAGTGTTTTTTTTGTCATTCTGAGCCGAAGGCGAAGAATCCCCGCCAAAACTGAGATGC
Organism: Elusimicrobiota bacterium; assembly: GCA_028278255.1. GTDB lineage: Bacteria > Elusimicrobiota > Elusimicrobia > FEN-1173 > FEN-1173 > JANQER01. The sequence continues at coordinate 1,518 of JANQER010000421.1, forward strand.
TTCGCTATCGCTCAGGATGACTTAAAATTGAGTTCAACAACAGGCTCCTATTTGGTCATTGTTTCTTGGAATTTGGATTTTATATTCATAAGATATCCGTTAAGAGTATCGGCCATTTGATGAATGTCTTAAGGGGTTTTTGAAAAAATTTACATGCGGGTTAAAACTTTGTTCTGACAGAGAGATGATGGGAATTGTCCAGGGTTTTGGTCAAGCCAATGGTGCCTGTGGTAAAGTTGCTGCCAAGAATATAGAAATACCCCGGGTTTTTTTGGGAAGACACAATTCTGACAATATGGACATTTTCAGCGTAAATTTCCGCATTGCCCACTTCAGACCATGTGTGACCGTAATCATCAGACAAAAACACCTTATTGGCAAAACTCCCGAACTGTGAGGCCACCACCACATTGGGCAGAGAGGCATGAACCGCCACCTCACCGGCCCCGCCAGTAATGCCGGAAGCAGTGCCTTCTGTGGGATTGATATAAGTGGCAGCCTTTTTACATTTTAAAATAAGATTGAATTATCCGTAAAACAGACCAATAATTATATTATTACGTATTTATGATTTAACTTTTAAAAACACAACAACAGATGAAACTTTAAGAGAAAATATATTGATTAAAAAGTTTATAGATCAATACTATGATCAAAAAAAGCCTTATATTGCTTTTTCTTTTGTTACCCCTCACGGGCATGGCGGGCCGCGTGCAGGCACAACAAGACAGCCAAAAAATTGTGGTGATATGCTCAGGCACTTCAGCCTTATACAAAAGCGCGTTGGACAAATTCAATCTGTATTTAGAAAAAAAGCGAGTGTCCTTGCCGGTCTGCTCATTTGTTGTCCCGCTGCCCACTGACGATGTAACGTCTTTTGTCAATAGAGTCAAAAAAGAAAAGCCTGACGCCATACTGGCCATCGGCGGACTCGCTGCTATTTATTCTCGAAAATATCATCCAAAAGTTCCTTCTGTTTACTGTCTGGTCTATGACCCTGATTCGTTATTTGTTTCCGGGCCAGGCGCCATATTGGACATAGAAGCCCGCAAACAAGTTCAATTTGTCCGCAAAACATTCCCCCACATCACCCGAATCGGCATTATCTATACCAGCGATCAAAACAAACTCCTCATCAATGAGTTTAAAACTCTGATTAAAAACGGCGACAATAAAATCATCCTAAAAGAGATTAACGACCTCACTGAATTTGAAGCCACTCTAAAGGATTTAAGACGCCGGGCAGATTGTCTGTTGACATTTGCCAATTCAAAGATATACAACATGACCACACTTCCCCATATGATCAAGCTGCTGTTCAAAAAACGTTTTCCGGTCATTGGCTTTTCCGCCTCAATTGTCAGGGCAGGCGCTCTGGGCGGGATCTACGCTGATGCGGCAGAAAACGTGCGCCTGGCAGGTGCTTCTGTGATGAAAATTCTATCAGATCAGGCGGAGACGCTTATTTATAGACCGCAAAAAATCCGTTTTGGCATCAACAAAAGCATTGCCAAATTGCTCAGAATACGAATCAACGAAAACAAACTCAAAGATGCTGATTTTGTGATTGAATACACATTTAAAAAGTAAGGGAAGATGTCCTGACATTTTTACCGAGCATTCACAATGCCCCGTCTTTGAGAAGATTAGGGGATGCGGACATTATTCATTGGGCGCCGATTATTAGAGGGCAGCAGGAGCACAACAGTCTCCCGCAACATGGCTGTACCGTTGCATAAAAATAAATGGAATCAAATGGGGTAGTCAAGGGGGAAATACATGTAATGGAGTAGACTATGCAGCGCGGATTCAAGCTATTGATTGTTGAAAATGACATGGATTACCTCATACAATTGGTCGCGTTTTTTGAGCGCCAAGGATACATTGTTAAAGCCGCCACAAGCGCCACAGAAGCCATAGAATCCCTGGATGACACCATAGATCTGGTGATCACAGAAAATGACCTTCCAGATAATATTTCCGGCATACAATTAAATACTCAAATCAAAAACAAAATAAATGATATGCGTGTGTTCTTGCTGGTGGGAAGCAATTACCAGAAAAATGAGCTGGCTTTTATGGGCTTGGACAAGGTCTTTTTTAAACCATGCAGGCTTTCTGTTCTCATGGGCGCTATTCAGGAAAGAATGTCAGAACTGCTTAAAAATTAACCCGAATTTTTCAATTGAAAAATTCCCTTCGCACCTTGTCGCTAGACAAGGTCCCTGTTTGTCGGAGGGGAGCGCTCACCATGCCGCTAGGCATGGTCCCTGTTTGTCGGA
>JANQER010000055.1 GCA_028278255.1 Elusimicrobiota bacterium
CAGTGAATCCCAGGTCAAGGTCTTTCACTGGCACGCCTTTTTTGAGCATTTCACTGGCCCGGGTAATCCTTAAGCAATTTTGATATTCATGCGGCGGCAAACCGAATTCTTTTTTAAAGGACCGCAAAAGGTGACAGTAACTGAGATCAACTATCCCTGCCAATTGTTTGAGTTTGATTTCTTCAGATGGATTGCTCTCAATAAAGTCCCTGGCTTTTAGGAGAGCGCTCTTAGGCGGGTCTAAAAGAGGCTTTGCATTCTCCTCACAACATTCACGCAAAAGGCCGCTCAGGGCAAGATGGAACAGGGATTGTTTTTCCAGTAAGGTGGCATTTTTATTTTCAACCAACCTATTTTTCATTATACACCCCTAACAAATATCATATACCACATAATCCTGCCTGACCCGTCTTCGCAGACATCAAAAAAGTGCAGAGAACTCTGAAAAAGAGTTACTAAGGAATAATAATCTTTGGTTCTCTAAGAGGCTATTGTAAATTATCCAGCCCCCATCCTTTTCCAATAGTCTGTTTATTCACTGGCCAGCCTCTTAATTGGGCGGCTTCTCCAAAAGCTTTCATCCCTGCTTTATCTTTCACAATTATGGCTGTTTTCTCGCCAGGGACATATAGCCTTACCCGTTTATCAACAGGGAACCCACGCTCCATGTGCATTTCCGCTCCATGCTGGAATGGGGCGTCTTTAAAACCAAGCTCTTTTCTGAAAATTTCATTCCCTGTGTCCAGCGTTGGTTCCTCAGAAAATGCTGTTCTTTTATATCGCTTGCTTATCACTCTGGATTTGTCCGGCACACGGCTGATAATCATGGCAAGGTCAGAGTCAGAAGTGTAGGCTATCCCGCTTTTTGGATCAAGTTTGATTTTTCCGTTCTCAATAATCCTTCCGCTCAAAGCATCCACTTTAATATAGTTCAGGTCCGCTGGTTTTGCTTTTAAGTCCAATGCGTAGAAATCCATTGCGCTTTTTGGTTTGGATTCAATCACGCCGATTATCTGCCCTGTCCGGTTTGCCACTGTCTGATATCCTGAATCATAATATGCCAGGATTTCAGCCATTGGGTGTCCTTCGGCTCTGACCTCTTCCCATGTTTTTGGCGTCCCGTCTTTACGGACAAGAGACTTTCCATCTGCCTGCTTCCCTTTGAATTTTTTCATTGCTGCAGGATTAACCCACCTGACTTCAACAGCTTCTATGCCTTTGGAGGACGAAGCCCTGATTGTCTCTCCAATTCCTCCACTTCGGATTCCAATTGATTGCGTTCCTCCTCTAATGCCATGCGTTTTTCCTTGTAATCGGGCGCTTTCCTGTCCAAGCTCAACCACGCTTCTTTCCACTGCTTGTACTTCTCGTCTAATAAATCTGCTTGCTTCACCCTTGAGAAGGCTTTGCCTGCCTGCGAGAAGGCTTTGCCTGCCTGCGAGAAGGCTTTGCCTGCCTGCGAGAAGGCTTTGTTCTCGGCTTCCAGTAATTCTTGCTGAAAGTCCACGGCCTCCTGTCTCAATATCTCTAACTCCTTGTCCAGCTTTTCCAGCTGCTTCCTGTCCTCCGGGGTAAGTTCTTCGCTCATAGATATTCTCGCCTCCTTTAAGCTCTAAGTTCAATCTGTTGCCTGTCATCTGTTCCACTTGATAGAGCGCCTCATTCAACCCTATCCGCCCTTCCTGGAAATCAGAATAAGTTTTCCGTAGTTCTAAAAGTTTTTTTGTCGCGTATACCTTTTTTAAAACCAAAACTTCCGAAGGAGTTCCTTGTTTTCCTCCAATGGAAATTTTGCCTTCATCTCCTGTGCGCCGCCACCAATCTCCGATACCTGTCCAAAACCGTCTGACTTGGCTGACTGTTCTCTTTAAAAGGGAAGATGTTATACGGGTTTGTCCGAAATTCCATAATGGTTTTACTGTCATTTGATATAAATAGTCAACAGGCAGAAAGCCCACTCCAGAGTCTATCATTCGGTTTACTGTCCGGTTTAACTGGCCAGAAAAGGGATGAGATTGGAAGTCAGCCTGTTTCACCTGATCTCTTAAACCTGTCTTCACTTTTCCTTTTAAAAGCCTGGCTTCTTTGCCTCCGCTCTGAATCAATCCTTCCGGGAACAAATACTTTTTATTTAAATGGGGGACATCGCTTATATCTCCATTGAGCCATCTTTCAAGCTTTGATTTAAAAAGCTCATGGGTAAACTCATGAAATTTTCCTCTTTTGAATACAATACCTCTTCCCAATTGTGCGCTTTCTATCTGAATGCCGATTTGATTTGTTTCAGGAATAGGGAGACTGTCTCTGTCAGGAGCAAAAAATATTTCTTCCACATATTTCCGTGCTATGGCATTTCTCGCTTTTAAGTTTTTGCCTTCTGTCAGGCGGGTTGGCCTATTCTTTTCAAGCCATATAGCCGCAGGAGAAAAGCCGTTTTTTCCAGGAGTAGCTGCGTTTTCTATCAAAACGGGATCAACGCCGCCAAGGCGCCCTCTGTTTCGGAGGATTATTTTCTTGCCTGTTTTGGGGTCAAATATGACTGCATTGGCAGGCAAAGCAATAGTCATACAGACTATAAGTGTTATGAATTTTGTTGTTGTTTTCATTCCGGAGTCATTTCCTTGGCCAATGGCGTATCATCAAAATAGACGAGGCCAAGCTCACCGGCCAATTCACTGTATTGATAGCCTGTGTCAAATAATTTTGGCCCATTGTTCTCACTGATCAGACCCATGCGGCAATAAACCATCCCCATCATTGCATAGGCACTGGGGTATACGGGATTGAGTTCAATGGCTTTTTCCAGATAGTCAATGGCTCTGCCCCATTTCCTCTCGCCATCAAGGATTGAGGCTGTCTCAGTAAAAAGGACGGACAGGTATTCCCGATAAGTCAATGTGCGGAGATAGCCGCCTTTTTTTATGGCTGTTTCATTGACAGCTAAATAGCCTATATAATGGCCATCTGGATAAGAGGAGCCTCCGCTTGACGGGTCAATATTAATAATATTTTTTGATGCCGGATCAACATATCGCAAAATGTAATGGGATGGCAGAGCCACAGGGTAAACAGGATATCCCAAACGCTGTGCCACCGTTAAATACAGATTGGTCAATGAATAACAATTCCCTGACTTTGTGTCCAATAGATAAGCTAAATGACTTTGATCGCTTTCATTTTCACACAGTGCTTCAACATCATAAAAATAGCCTTCTTGTTCATACAGAACAGTATTCATTGCCGTTATTTTTTCAACAGGCGTCTCAGTTTCGGCAGATAAAAACTGGCATAAATTCACTTTCCAGGCCAGATCATCAATTTTTTTACTGTAAGCAGGCACGTCAAGGTCAGGGTAAATCTCTTTGGCCAGCCTGAGCGCAGCCAGACCAATATCAATTTCTTCCTCAGGCAAAGCCATCAGTAATTCCATATATCCGGTATCGTCCTTCTGAAACTCAGCTCTCCCGGCCACAAGCAGAAAAAACACACACAACCCCGCCGCTCCAATAACAGCTGATAATCGTAACCAATGATTCCTTATTTTATTCCCTGCGATCATAATCATAATTTCTCATTTGCATTTTGCATTCCCGTTTCATCCGGGCTGCCAATTATGAATTACTAATTACCAATTACAATTCATATAATTTTGGGTTTCATGGCCCGGGCATATTGTCCGGGTGTGATGCCTATCTGCTTTTTAAAATGCCTGATAAAATGGCTTTGGTCAGTGAATCCCAGGTCAAGGTCTTTCACTGGCACGCCTTTTTTGAGCATTTCACTGGCCCGGGTAATCCTTAAGCAATTTTGATATTC
>JANQER010000077.1 GCA_028278255.1 Elusimicrobiota bacterium
TGCGGGAGAAATGACAGACAAGCCGACTTATACGGAAACCACGCAAATTTATACGATTCTGCGCGGCCAGGCCCAAGTCATTGAGTCCCGGTCATTGACCTGGACCTTGGAAGTGGCTTTGCCGCCCGGAAGCAATATGCGGTTCTTGTCTGAGACAGACCATGGTTATTCTTTGACCACAAGCGTGACCAAATATGAATTTGACAAAGACGGCTATTTGATCGGCGCCACAGGCACGAGCGAGACTGTTTCCAGTCAGCTGGTGTGGTATGATCCGGATGATGAGATTGAGATTCCTTCGGAAGAAAACGGATGGGAAGAAAACAATGGGGTGTGGACAAAAACCATCACAGAAAACGGACAAGAAATCACTTTAACCGCTTTGAAAGAGGGCAATACCTGGGTGATTGAAAAAGTGTATGAGAGCGGCAGCGGGGATTATGTGAAAGAAGTGCTGCACTACAACAGTGACAGAACCTGGACCCTGACCAAATTTATAGGCGCCATGGAGAATGGTGAATTTGTCGGTGAACAGAACGGGGACATTGAAACCGGATATAATGAGCCGCCGCGCCAAGTTTTAAAGAGAACCTTTACCCGCACTATTCAGGAATATGCGGTTGTGCAAGGCCAGATCCAAATCACACGTTCTGAGTCGCACACATGGTCTTTGGATGAAGCCGGACGTATTATCAAGGATCCTTCAGCGCATGGTTACACATACACGGTGAGTGTTGTCACATACAAATATGAAGACGGTAAGCTCGTGGATGCCGAAGGGCACAGTGAAACTTGGTCCAATCAGGAAGTGTATGACAACACAGCAGAAGACTCTGAGGTCAAAGTGGATAAGTCCAGCTACAGCAAAACCATTAATGATTATGCGATTGTAGACGGCAAAGCTGTGGTGATTGAAGCCCGCACAGAATCCTGGGCTTTGGACGCCAATGGCGCCAAAATCACAAATGAATCCGCGCATGGGTACAGCTACACCAAGAGCCTGGTGACATATGATTATTTTGACAATGGGACACTCAAGGGCGCTGATGGGCACAGTGAGACATGGTCCAACACCGAAGTGATCACCAACAACAGTGAGAACGCGGATAATCCTGACGCCACCACAGACAAGCCCACTTATACATACACCAAACAATTTTATGGCATCAAAGACGGCCAAGCCCAGGTGATCCGGTCAGAATCCACCACTTGGAACATTGACACAAACACCGGCCAGGTCATCAAAGACGCGCAGCATGAAAATTATTCTGAAACCATCAGCGTGACCCATTATGTGTATGATGACCAGGGCCGGTTGATTGATGCATTCGGCCACAGCGAGACAAAAGCCAATGGCATGGTGTTTGACGGCGTGGAAATCCCCAGTGTGGAAAATGGTTGGGAAGAAATTCAGCCGGGCGTGTGGAAAAAAACAGGCACACCGGATGGGATTACTATTATTGCCGTGAAGAAAGGCGGCAATGAATGGGAGATTGTGACTGAGCAAAAAGACGCGGAAACAGGGGATGTGACCAAAGTTGTTTTTACCTATAACACTGAGACCAAAAAATGGACGTCACAGACATTTATGGTTTTTGCGGATCCGGACAAAGACCCGGTGGAATTTCCTTTTCAAACAGGGGAGGCAGAAGCCGGGCATTGGGTGCTTCAGCCCACATACACTTACACCTCTCAGAACTACACCATTGTGAACGGCCAAGCCCAGGTGTATCAATCCAAATCCATGACATGGAATTTGACAGAGCCGGGGAATATTGATTCCCGCGTGACAAATCCGGCGGCTGACGGGTTTTCTTATTCGGAAAGTGTTGTGACATACACGTACAATGAATTGGGCCAGCTCATTGATGCTGTCGGAGATGTTCAATCCTGGAGCAATCAGCAGGTGTGGGATGATGCGGACGGATCCTTTGATATTCCCAGTGTGGAAAATGGGTGGGAATTGGTTGACGGGGTATGGACCAAAACCACTGATCTGTCTGACAATATGAGCATTGTGAAAGAAGCTGTGTTCAATGAGGGCACAGGCGAATGGGAAGTTTTGACCAAACTGAAGTCTGAAGGCACAGAAGAAGTTTTAAGCACATTTTATTTTAACCCCGACACAGGCAAATGGCGGCTGTACGGCAATGACAATCTGGAAACCGAAGGCCAAGGCGCGCAAAAACCCGGCCAAGTGATCGGCGGTGAGCCGGCCGGCGCCGGTTATGTGTATGATGCAGAGCGCAACGGGTGGGTGCGCCCGTGGGATCCGGACTCATTTATCCCGGCCATTGATAAGCCGGAATGGGCCAAATACCTGGCCCCTGAAATGATGGGATTTATCTATAATGCAGAACATGACATGTGGTTCAGCACCACGCATTATGGCGTGATCACACGGGAAGATATGCCGGAATGGGATCAGTTTATCACGCCTGAGATGATGGGTTTTGAATATGACGCTGAGAAAAACGCCTGGGTGGGAATCCCCGGCATACACCGCGGTTATATCCCGGCTGAGGAAAAACCCGAATGGGCGCACTTTATTCCGCAGGAACCTATTGAGGGCGAGAACAAACCAGCGCAGCTGGTGAATAAATCTTCTTATACCCGTACAAAACAAAAATATGCTGTGATCAATGGCCAAGCCCAAGTCATTCGTTCTGTGTCTGAAACCTGGAGCATGACAGAGCCGGGCAATACTTTAAGCCGGATCACGGATGAAAGCGCCCACGGTTTTTCTCACACAGTCAGCACCACTGAATTCTTTTACAATGACCAGGGGCAGCTTTATAAAGCAGAAGGCAACAGTGAAACCTGGTCCAACCAGGAAGTGTGGACAGACACCAATCAAGACGGCCAGCTGATTGAAGGTGTGGATGAAAAAGTGGATGTGCCCACATACACCACAGCAGAAAACACGTACGCGATTTTTAATGGCCAGGCACAGATTGTTAAATCTGTGTCCATTACCATGAATTTAGTTGTGCCGGGGGATGAATCCACTGTGATCAGTGACCCGGATGCGCATGGTTATTCCAAATCCATCAGCACCACCTATTATATATTCAATGACAAAGGCCGGCTCACAGGCGCGATCGGGTTCAGCGAGACCTTTTCCAACCAGCAGGTGCGCACAGTGGTGGATGCCAATGGCGATGATGTGGTGAATGGCGATGACATCCCGGACGGAATGACTGTGGAGAGCAGACCCACGTACACCAAGAGTTTGCAAATTTACACAATAGTCAAGGGCCAGGCCCAGGTGCTTCAATCTTTGTCCCAAACATGGAATTTGGCTGTGTCCGGCGATGCCTCCACCATGATCACCAATAAGCAAGCGCACAATTATGCTTATTCAGTGAGCATTACTTTTTATCAATACACTGACGGCAAGCTCACAGGCGCCACCGGGGAATCCATGGCTTGGTCCAATCATCAGGCGTGGACAGACACAGACCAGGATGGAGAAGTGGATGAATTGATCAATAAAGGCGGGTTCTCTCACACGTACCAAACTTATGGCATTGTGCAGGGCCAAGCCCAGGTGATTCAGTCCATGAGTTTGTCTTGGGCTTTGGATGAACAAGGCAGCCTGATCACAGACATCAATCAAGACGAGTATTCTTTTAATGCCAGCCACACGGTTTATGAATACAATGAATTCGGCCAGCTCATCAATGCCGAAGGATTTTCTTCAGGCACGTCCTCGCATGATGTGTGGGAAGACCCTGACGGCACTTTTGAAGTGCCTTCAGAGGAAAACGGCTGGGAATGGGTGGCGGATGACACAGTGCCGGGCGGCGGGTATTGGATCAAGGAATATGATGTGCCGGGCGGTGATGCGCAGGATGATGACACGGACATAGGCCCGGATATGGATGCTGATATTGTGCCTGTGATTGATCCAACGCCTGTTCATGGCGGACAGGATCAGCTGCATGATCAGACAATGTATAAAGGCGCCAAAGAAGAAGAGGAAGAGGAACCAGACCCTTCCATTACCGTGAAACAAAAAGCTTTTTACAATGAAGCCACAGGCGAATGGGAAATCACCACCACCACTTCTTTCCCGGATGGCAGTGAAAAAATTGAAACCCTGACATACAACACCAACACCAATGAATGGGACAAAACAGTCGTGACCATTATCAAAGCATTGGACGGGGATGTGGTGTCTGAAGAAAACGGCTGGATTTACGGCCGGGACGGCAAGTGGCGAAAAATCATTGACTGCGGTGACGGCACATTCATGACATTTGTGGCTGAAGAAACAGAAGAAGGTCAATGGACAGTGGACATCACACGTCCTGACGGCACAACAGAAACACAGACATTATTTGTGGATGCTGAAACCGGTGAATGGTTTAAGAAAACAGTGGAGGTCACAAGCGGCAAAGACATTGAGGGACAGAATGTGATTCAAACCTCCCGTTCCTTCACAAAAAACAAATATGTGATTATCAGGGGCCAGGCGCTTGTGTCAGAAGCCATGTCCTTGTCTGTCACAGACACACCGGCTGCGCATTCTGTGTCCACCACGCTCACGCAATATGTTTACAATGATTTGGGACAGTTGGAATCTGCCATAGGCACTGGTTCTTCATACAATGAAACTTCAGTATATGATCAAATTGATATCAATGGCGACGGCGAAGTGACCAGTGATGATGTGCCTCCGCAATATGTGTTGGTGGCCAATACCAGCCGCAGCGAATTTACGCAGGACTATCTGGTGATTGGCGGACAAGCGGTTGTGATCACGCAAGTCACGGATTCCTATACAGGTGTCCCGGGCATTGAAGGCAGCCACACGCACAGTGAAATGCATTATGAATACAATGCTTTGGGCCAATTGATCAATGCCACGGGTTTTTCATGGACAGATTCCTGGAGCCAGGTGTACACGGATCCGGACGGTGAGATTGAAATTCCAAGCGAAGAAACCGGCTGGACTTGGGTGGAATTCAAGAGCGGGGGGAGATGGGTCAAGGAAATTGAAACTGAAA
>JANQER010000087.1 GCA_028278255.1 Elusimicrobiota bacterium
GACTTCAATCCATTGTAAGCGGCCTGGCGTCTTGTTTTGGTTGTGTCAACGCCCGGTGATCCGGATGACCGAACTTTTTCCTGAAACCCGGTTTCCTGGCCCGCACTGTTATAAACTGTTGTTTGACGATGCATGGTCTCTGTGAAGTCCAGACGTGCATCATGTGATTTTTTATGGTCTGTTTTCTGATAAGAGATTTTCTGCCCGCGTGCGTTATAAAGGATATTCTGCATGGTTTGAACTGTGGACACATCTTCAGCAGCCGTGTTTGTGTGCGTTTCAACCCAGTCAGAGACCTGGCCCAGCACATTATAACCTGTGGCATGGCGTGTCTTTTCCGTACGCACTGAAAAGAGAATTTCATTGTTCTTCTTTTTTTCATTTAAAACAATTTCGTGAAACACCTCCAATTGACCCAAACGATTGTACGCGCCTGTCCATTGCCGCGTGCTGTCAGCCCCGGCTGACTGACTGGTCCAGGATTTTTCCTGATAACCGGATTCCTGATTGCGCGCGTCATAAACAATATTGAACCGGTTTGTCGTGGTTTCAATATCCAGTGTTTTGTCAGGCCTCAACCGATGGGAATCTTCCTGATAGCCGGTGATCTGTCCCAAAGCATTGTAAGTGACATGGGCGCGCCCGGTGTGTAAGCGTACATCAGGCTGTTCAGAAAATGTATGGGTTTCCTGATAAGACATCTCTCGTCCGGACGCATCATACTGTATCCCATGTTTTTGCGTGCGCACTGTGCGGTCATGCAAAAGCCCGTTGATGTTTTTCTGCTGTGTGTCTTTGACAAAATCCGTGACCTGGCCTGCGGCATTGTACACGCCTTGCCAAGCCACTTCTGTGACCAAATCCGGGGTTTCTGTGGTTTCAGAGCGCTCTTCATACCCAATCACATTGTTCCATTCATCATGCACCATGCCTGTGCGCTCTTTTTCTCTTTTTACCTGCAGAGCCTGTGCCTTGATGTCATGTTCCCGGACAGATTCTTGATACTGAAGCACAAGCCCTTGCGCATCATGCTGAATATTTTGGCGACTGACTTGTTCCTGCAAATCAAAATTATGCTTTACTTGTTCTTCTTCGTAACCGGTGATGCGCGCCAAACTGTTATAAGCTGTATGGGTTCTGGTGCGCGTTGTATAGAGATCCATCAGCAGACAGCCCTGAGGATCCGTCAATGGGACGCCCTTTTGATCCACACTTTGAATCCAAGTGTCTTCCTCAAAAGCACACACCTGATTGATGCCATTGTAATCTGTGCGCTGACGATGCACTGTGGTCAGCACATCAGGTTTATCAGAGCCCCGTGTCTCTTCCTGATAGGCCGCCAAGCGATTGTGTTCATCATATCCCATGCCGGAACGCCGGATGCTTGTGGTCACAAAAAGATTTTGGATCTGCCGGGTCCGGATGTCATCATAGGATTGTGTTTGTCCCAAACCATTGTAAGACATGTTCTCCCGTTTCACATGCGTGCACCGCTCTCCTTGTGTTTTTGTCTCTTCAAAACCCGCGAGCCTGGCATTTTTGTCATACCAGCCTGTCCACATGGATTTTGTTTCAAAAGGGGCGTTGTTATTGGATTCTTTCTCCCGGTAGGATAAAATATGCCGGCCCGGCGCATAAGTCATTTCAGACCGCTCCATCTGTTTGATTTGGAGCAAAGTTTCCCCGTCCTCACCAGCGCCAGAGACATTGTGCTCTTCCTGATATCCAAACACCCGGCCGGCTGCATCATAATCCGTGGACAAACGCGTGATTTGCGTGAGAATATTAAGGGTTGGGTCCTGATTGTCATCTTGTCCAAATTCATGGCGGGTCTGGTAAAAACCGACTCTTTGTCCCAAAGGATTGTAAACAATATCAGTGGTCTGTTCCCGGACCAGGACTTCCGGCGCTGCTGAAGAAAAAGATTCTTCTTCAAAGGACTGCACTTGTCCCTGCCTGTCATACACAGTGGCAAGCCGTTGGCGTGTGTCTATTAAATTCAATCCTTGGCCATGGGTTCTGGTTTTTTCCACATACGATTGCACACGTCCCTGCGCATCATATTGCCCTTGAGACCAGACCACTGTTTTTGTCACATCAGGCGTGTCTGCGCGCGCTTCGGTCTGCACATAAAAAACTTTTTGTCCGTCCCGGTTATACAACACATAATCTCTCTGCTTTTCCGTGACAATCCGAAAAATATCATGCCCTTTGTTGTTTTGGGCAAATTCAGTCATCTCTTCCTGTCGTGCTGTTTCCTGACCCAATCCATTATAAGCAATGAACAAGACTTTGGTGTCTTTTGTATAGCCATCCGACTCTGTGACCTTTTGCCTGTAACGGATGCGTTTTCCACCTGCATCGTACATGGTTTGGCTTTGCTCAACCAGCATTTGGCCGTCTATTCCGTCGCCTGTCACAACATCCTCGTAACCAAAAATTCGGCCTTGCGCGTCATACAACACACTGCGTCGTTGTGTCATTGTTTTGCGCAAAATCTCAGAGGTGAGACGCAAACGCACAATATTTTCTTCCTGATAACCAGCCACTTGTCCCAATGGATCATGCAAAATATTGGTTCTCATGATGTCAGTGCGCAAATCAGGCGCCACAGAAGACATCACACTTTCCTGGTATGACACCACACGGCCTTGACGGTCATACTTCATATTTGTTTTTTCACGCACGTCTCTCTGGTCAAGGGTCTCGCCCATTGTCTCAATGGTTTCCCGGTAACCGCTCAGCCTTCCCAGAGAATCAAACGCGGCCGCCTCCCGGACAACGCGCACAGTCAAATCCAATGTCACAAGCATAGACACAGAAGCGCCTGGTCTTAATGACAAAACAATAAAGCCGGGAGAATCTTGATTGGCAGCGCCCCAATCAAAAACCACTTCTTTTCCGGACAAAAGATCATATTTGTCTTCTTCCTCCAAAGCATCCCATTCTATTTCATTGTCTGAAAAAAGCAGGATGGCGCCTTCCAGGATTTTGGGGTCAATGTTTTCGAAACCAGGCAAATCTTGTTCTGTTGTGCCTGTTTTGCGGACATGTTCGCCATACGCGGCTGTGCCGCCAAAACTGTCATATTGAATGCCGGACAATTCCCGTGTTGTGACCAGATCAGGCGTGCTTGTGTCCCTGGTGGTTTCATGAAAACCCAATGTCTGGCCATAATGGTTGTAATGAATATTCACACGATTAGATTGAATGACATGAGCAACATTGTTTGGGGATGATTGTATACTGGTCTTGGTGTCATCCGCTGTGACCAGGCCTGCGCCGTTAAAAGCAGATGCTGTCCATAAAATGTGTTTCAATTGATTTTCCCGGCGCTGCTCTTCATACAAATTCATGCGGCCAAGCATATCATAAGCTGTGCAAAGGCGATGGGAAAATTCTTCCAAAACAATTTTCATGTGCACCATGGCCTCCTGCAAACATATCTCTGAGCCGTCTTTAAAAAATACTGTGTCTCCATTCAAAAATCGTTTTTTTTGTTCATCACTCAGGTCATCCCATGTCTTGTTACCGCCAAAATTCATCAGCACGTCTTCCAACACATTGTCTTGTTCACTGTTTGTCATATCCTGCCAATGAACAGGCAAAGATTTCATGCCTTCAGATTCACGAATAGAAACAGTGGAAAACCCAAACACCCTCTTCATGCCGTCATACAACATATTCAATGTCAATTTCTCAGTGGTTAACCCCCATAAATCCGTGATATGTTCACGGTATCCCAGCACCATGCCTTGTGATCCGTAGACTGTCTGTGACCGCTCCAAAAAAGTCTTTCCGCCAGGGGTGGCTTCATCAAAAATAGATTCTTTGTATCCCACAATTTGATTGTTGATATTTCTGACCATACCGGTGTGCTCTATGTCAACAGAGTGCCGCAGAGGCTGGTCGCCTGCATTTGACAATCGTTGTCTGGTCTGATTTTCTGAAAAGGGCGTGATATCAGTGACAGTCAAAACCTCAGTTAAATCCAAAGTTTCACCATTCATCCCTGTCCCTGATGTGGCGGTTTCCTGCACATAACTTGTCAAACATTGATCTTTCACCACAGCGTCCGTGATGGCGCGCACAGTTTGCGCATCCACTGAAGCATTGTGCCGGTCCACGCCCTGTGTGGTGGTGGTTTCAGTGCCGCTGACAACTCTTGCATGCCGGTCATAAGACTGCCCTTGAAGAATTTTAGTCACCAGCACATCCGGATCATGATCTGTGACAATGGTTTCCACAGAACCTCTGACTCTGCTTTTCCTGTTGTATTCTGTGTTTAAACGCGCGGTCACATACAAAATATCATCCGGCCCTGTGGACTCTGCCTGATAGGTGTTTTTGCGGAAATAATCATCATAAGCAATGTCATTTTCTGAATAGATCTGCTGGGAGCGGTCACGACCGTTCCCCACAACATCTCGAAACCCTGTCACCAGACTGTGCACATTGTACCCCAAGGCAGTCCATTCATGGGTTTGTAGTAGGGAACGGTCGCGACCGTTCCCTACAGATAAACCGTTCCCTACCGCCAGGCCGTTTCCAACGGCCAACCCGTTCCGGACATCATCATACACATATAAATCTTCTTTAAAAAATATCAACCTATTATATTCATCGTACGCAGCGTTTTCCCACAAACGGCCCGTGACATTACCGCATGGATCAACCAGGATTTCTTCATATTGCGTCATATTGCCATAATCATCATATGCCGCATTGGTCCAGAACCGTTTGTTTGTCTCCCCAAAACAATTCGTGACTTCTTCTTGATAACCCAGGATTTGACCGGAAATAGTATATGGGGCAATAGATGTATCCGTTTGGTTGTATAACAATGAATTTCTACGAATTTCTATTGAATTTCCATGAATTTCCGCTTCTTTCTCCCCTTCTCCTTGTCTCCTTGTCTCCTCATCAACTTCTATTCCTGCTCGCCATATTGTGTGGGTTTGGTTGTTGTCTGCATCTGTGACGGTTTGTTCGTAACGCATCACACGGTCGGCAAAGTCGAATTCTTGGGCTGACCAGTCTTTGATCGTGTTGTTGCCAAAAGCGTCTGTGTCGGTTTGGGTGTAGTGCTGCAAGCGACCGTATAAGTCATAGCGGGCATTGTGCCAGTTTCGTGTGGTGCTGTGACCATGCGCATCAATGTTTTCTTCTTCATAGGAGAGATATCTGTTGTGATTGTCATAAACTGTGCTGCGCCAAATGCGACTGGTGTGTATCCCCAAAGGACTTATCATATCTTCTTCATAAGACAGAACACGTCCGTACCGGTCATAGGCAGTGCTTTTCCAGGTTTTCCGGGTGACATGTCCGCGGGGACCAGTCATGTCTTCATTGTAAAAAAGCACATCACCCACACGGTTATACACCATGTTTGTCCGATGTGTCACAGTTTTCAAGCCCAGGACATCTGTTTTTGTTTCTGTGTAACCCTGTAACCGATGCGTCCGATCATAGGCATCTGCTTCCCACTGTGTGTGTGTGCCGGCGCCGGCCAAATCTATGGTGTCCTGCTCGTAACGCATGAGCCGGCCGTAATTGTCGTATTGGCCCAAGTACCAGTTTAAAAAAGTTTCCCGGCCCAAAGCATCTGTCTTTGTTTCCTGGTATTTGGCCAATTGCCCGTATTCATCATAATTTGCGCCTGTCCAAACTGTTTTGGTTTCAAGACCATATTCATCTATGACTTCCTCTTCGTAACCTATTAATAGATACTCAGCTGCACTTTGGGAAATGCCTTTGTTTTCATAATCCTGTCTATACGCCTGATTCTTGACATAAGTTCCCCCATGCCAGTGGCGGGTGGTGGTGTTGCCCAAAACATCCGTGGCCACTTCTGTAAACGCTGTTACATTTTTATTCTCATCATATTCGGCATTGAACCAGTCCTTGGTGCTGGTGTTGCCGCGGGCGTCCACAGTGACCTGATGATACCCGGCGAGAAGCTTGCCTTCATACATCCCGCCCGTCCATGTGACTGTGGTCACATTGCCCATATGATCAATGGTTTCCTGCACGTAATCCGTGATGACTTTTCTGGCGCGTGTGTCTTCACTGGCATAGTGGACTGAATCATCCGAATAAGCGCCGCCGTACCATTTGACAGTGGTGCCATTGTCCAAAGGATCCACTGTGGTGGACTCATAAGCCACCAGCAAACGCTTTTGATTGTATTCCATGTTCCGGGTGTTCTTCACGGACACATTGCCGTGGGCGTCAAAAATGCGCTCATGCAGGATCTTTTTGGCCAGGCCGTCCTGCATATAAATGGTTTTGCCGTCTTCATAACGCACATAATTGAACAGGGCATTCTGCCCAAGGATGGCAAATACTTTTTGCCGTGCTTTCTGCGCCTGGCGCGCAATGTCCTTGACTGTTCGGAGTGACTCCTGCACGTTTTTGTTGATGTTGTTTTCGATTTTGTCTAAAACTTTGGCTTTTTGCTGGTCCAGGATTTGTTCTGCCTTGGTTTGGGATTCTGCCACGCGGTTTTTGTAGTCCAGGTATTGTTTGAGTTCTTCAGGCGTGTATTGGCCGGGACGATGTTGATTGTTTTGGCGGGGCGCGCCATAGGAAAACATATCGTACATGGAAGCCCATGCTGTGGGGCTGCCCGGCACCAATGTCATCAAAAGCACCAGCGCCATGAACACACAAATTATTTTTTTCCCTGTACGCAGTGTTAAATAAAAAACAAAAGTCAGATTGGTCCTCTCACTCTTATGGTCATTTGTCTTAAAAAACAATAAATACAAGTATATTAATGATTAGAATTATAACACATTTTTGGGATGTTTGAATGAAAGTGTGATAAACACAAGCAGTCGTAGGGGGTCTTTTTGAAAAATCAAGGGTTGGACAACAGAGTTATAGAAGAGAACATAGGATTATTTTTTGTAGATTTTGATGGCCACGTCTTTTTTGAGTTCCGAGAATGTGATGGGGAGTTTTCCGTTTTTGGCCATGGTGCGGGTTTTCTTTTTGATTTCTCCCTTCCAGGTGTCCCACCATTCCAATATATAGTCGCCATCGGTAAAACCAGAGAATACAAAATAGAAATCTTTTTGAAGCAAAGGGGATTTCCCTTTGTAAGCCGTGTACCAATTGCTCCCTCTGTTTTGTACCCAGACCAAGGCTTGGTCGCCGTTTTTGATGCCTGTGGCTCTGACATCCGGGTAGTTGCTGTCTTTGTATTTTTTAAGGGTTATTTTTTCCAGTTTGGCCCAGTCAAAACCTATGTTTCTTAATTTGATGGTGTGTTTTCCGGCAGGCACGTCAACAGAAAATTCCTGCTCATAAACGGCCTGCCATATTTTCCATTCCTTTTTCCATTCGTTGCTTTTCCACTGGCCTTTGCCGTCAGGCCCGGCCGGCATGTATTTTTCCCATACCACTTTGCCGTCAATGAGGACCTGCACCTTGGCTCTTTGCGAGACCATGCTGACGTAAAACGAGAACTTGCCGGGCTTCAGATAGTTGACGCGAAATTCAGGTTCCACGCGCACATGGCTTTTGCTTGTGCCGTGTAAATAAGTGTTGACGGCGCCGCCTGAAGCTTCACCGTTCGGTTTGACTCTGAATTTATGCGTCATATTGCCCCAGTCCCCGTCACAAGGCAGAACCACGTCTGAAAAAGTACTTTTTTGCGCTTTCTTACGGCGTTTGATAGCCCGGCTTATTTTTAATCGCGTCCATTCGCCTTTTGTCCAGTTCACTGTGGATGAGAAGCGAGATAAAGCCGTGTAATGGTGATAAAGATTTTCATCATCAATGTAATCGTCCCACCACCAGTTGGCAGCGCCGCCCATAGCACCGGATAGCGCAGCGCCCCATAACCCGTTATGAAGGTTAATGCCTTCCCCTTTTTTGTCATAAACAAGGTCATTTTTGGAATTGTCTATTCCGAATTCCGCCACAAAGCATGGTTTTTTATAACGGGCTACTTTTTTCCGTATATTGGGAAGCAGCCTGCCCATGAGGT
>JANQER010000149.1 GCA_028278255.1 Elusimicrobiota bacterium
GTAATATCCGAGGGAATGGTTTGGTGTATATTGTAACAGTTAAAAATGAATTAAAAAAAGGGTGGAAAACCTTTTTGAGAAAAAAATCAATTATTGAAAATGTTTATGATATGGGTGAGTCAAATGCTAATGATATTGTCAATTAAAAATTAGCCACAATTGCGGAGGAAAGTTGATAGGTGAATATTTGAACCAGAACAATGATTTTTAAAGGCACACAAATAATGTCTTAAATACATATAAAAACTGTACAGTAAATGGGGAGAACCTCAGTGGAGATTGGAACTTGGTGTTTGTGGTTGGGGTGGGATGATCCCTTTTTATTTTTATTGACGCCGCCCTCACCCTTCGAGCCTTCGGCTCGAAGCCCTCTCCCGTAAACGGGAGAGGGGGTGACGACTGATTTTTCTTTCTTTAGGCAAATATATCATTGTCCCAGGCGTGTTTGTTTTTGGCCAGGAGCTGGTCGCTTCCTTGTGGCCCGTATGACCCTGGTGCATAAGTGGGAATATTTTTGTGCTTTTTGGATTCCCAATAAGCCAAAACCGGTTCTATGATTTTCCAGGAAGTGAGCACCTCGTCATTCCTGGCAAACAATGTTTGATCCCCGAGCATAATGTCCAGAAAAAGACGGGCGTACGATTCCGGCTGATCAGTGCCGAATGATTCTCTGTAACTAAAATTCATGGTGACAGTGCTCATGCACAGTTTGGGGCCCGGATGCTTGGCTTCAAAACTCATCACAATGCCTTCATTGGGTTGAATGCGAAACTTGAGTACATTGGCGGACAATTGTTCAGCCAGAAGCGGTTTAAAAATAGAAGAGGGAACATGTTTGAAATGAATGGAGATTTCTGTCACGCGTTTGGCCAGTCTTTTCCCTGAACGGAGATAAAAGGGCACATCACGCCACCGCCAATTGTCAATATCCAAACGCATGGCGCCGAATGTCGGGATGAGGGACTTTTTTGAGACATCTTTTTCCTCTCTGTAGCTTGGCCATAGAACGCCGTTAAACGTCCCGGATGTGTATTGGCCCAAAACAAGATGATTTTTAATGATGCGTGGGTTCAGCGGGGTGATGGAATGAAAAACACCCACTCTTTTGTCCCGCACAGCATCTGCGTCCAGGCTGGTGGGCGGTTCCATGGCGGTCAATGCCAGAAGTTGAAGAAGGTGATTCTGAAACATGTCCCTGAAGACGCCGGATTGTTCATAATAACCTGCTCTGTGCCCCACGCCCAATTCTTCAGCAGCAGTGATTTGCACGTGATCAATAAAGTTCCTGTTCCACACCGGTTCAAAAAGCGTGTTGGCAAAACGAAACATCAAAATGTTTTGAACGGTTTCCTTTCCCAAATAATGGTCAATCCTGTAAATCTGGTTCTCTTCCAATATTTTTGAAATGTCTTTGTTCAGTTGATGCGCTGATTCATAGGAACGGCCGAATGGCTTTTCAATCACCACGCGGGACCATTGCGCACTGTTTTCCTGCTGATGAATCAGCCCGGATTGTCCCAGGTTGTTGATGATGACAGAATAAAGCGAAGGGGGTGTGGACAAGTAAAAAATAAACCGGTTCTGAAACCCATTTTTGTGGCAAAGAGGGTATAAGGCTTCTTTTAATGTGCGATAAAAATCCAGAGACCCGTAATCGCCTTTCAAATAATGGCATTGCGTTAAAAAATGAAGTGTTTTTTCAGCGTCATCAGAAGAAGGAAGCGCGTGGCGGATTTTTTGACGAAACGCCTCATCTGAGAGGTCCGTACGGCCAATGCCCAGTATGGGAAATTTTTTTTTCAGCAACCCTTCTTTTTGCAAATAGAACAAAGACGGAAGAAGTTTCCTGTGCGCCAAATCCCCGGACGCGCCAAAGATCACAATCGCGCACGGATCAGGCGATCTTTCCCACAGACAAAGCTGCTCTTTTGTATAAATCTTATCTACTTGAATAGAATCAGTGGTCATGAAAGTGTGTCCTTTTGCCAATTACAAATTACCAATTACTAATAACCAATCTATTTATGTCCGCCGAATTGTTTGCGCAGAGCGGCCAGGACTTTGTTTCCGAATATATCTTTTTGTTGAGACAAAAAGCGTTGGTAAAGAGACAAAGTGATCACAGGCGCTGCCACGCCTGATTCCACAGCCTGCTGAACTGTCCAGCGGCCTTCACCGGAATCTTTGACTAGCCCTGAAAATTCCTGCAGTTTAGGGTCTTCTGTAAAGGCGGATTCTGCCAGTTCCAACAGCCAGGACCTGATCACACTGCCTTGGTTCCACAAATGAGCGGTTTTGGCTGGATCAGGTTTATAAGGGGAGGCTTGTAAGATTTCAAATCCTTCTCCGTACGCCTGCATCATGCCGTATTCAATACCGTTGTGAACCATTTTGACAAAATGGCCTGCACCGGCTCCTCCGCAATACATGTAACCGTTTTTCGGCGCCAGGTCTTTTAGCACGGGTTCAATGTGATCAAAATCCGGCTTGTCTCCGCCAATCATGGTGCAATAACCGATTTGGAGGCCCCAGATACCGCCGGAAACACCGGCATCCACATACCGCAAACCGATTTTTTTAAATTCGTCATATCGCCTCAAATCATCTTTGTAATAACTGTTCCCGCCTTCAACCAACAGGTCGCCCTTGACCATTATTTTTGAAACAGATTTGATGTGTTCTTCTGTGGCATGACCGGCCGGCAGCATCAGCCAAATCACACGCGGTGGCGATAATTTTTTGATGAGATCAGAAATAGAATCAGCGCCCGCAGCACCTTCTTTGATCATTTGATCTACTTTGTCTTTGGTCCTATTATAAACAATTACCTGGTGTTTTGCTTTTATAAGGCGCCTGGCCATATTCATGCCCATGCGTCCCAATCCGATCATGCCGATTTGCATAGAACCTCCTCACCCGGACAAACCGGGAATAACCAAATTCCAAGAAACAATAACCAAATAATGACCAATAACCAAGATACAATAATCAAACAATAACCAAAACCAATTTTTTCCCTTTTTTACACGTTTTTTATCTGGTCCATTTTAGAAATGATGAAAATACTTTTTTGACCTTGGGTGTTAAGCGTGTTCTGTTGAAGGCGTCGGCTGTGCGTTTGATGGCCTCTGCCTGTGTGGGATAGGGATGGATCACGCCGGATATTTTGCCTAACCCCACGCCGGCAGTGATGGCCAGGGTGAGTTCGCTGATCATATCGCCTGCATGTTTGGACACAACCGTGGCTCCCAGGATTTTATCTGAGCCTTTTTTGACGTGTATTTTGACAAAACCATCTGTTTCACCATCTGTGATGGCCCTGTCCACATCTTTTAAATGCGTGACAAAGGTTTGGGTGTCAAATCCGGCTTTGTGTGCGTCTCTTTCATACAAGCCCACATGCGCGATTTCCGGATCCGTGTACGTACACCAAGGCATGACCAAGGAACTGAGTTTCTTCCTTCCGCAGAATAACGTGTTTTGAATGACGATTCTGGCAGCTGCATCCGCGGCATGCGTGAATTTCCAGTTCATGCACACATCACCCGCAGCGTAAATATTGGGGTTCGTGGTTTTTAGATGGTCATTGACTTTCACCCCGGTCCGTTTGTCATACCGGACATGGACGGCATCCAGATTTAAATTTTCCACATTGGGCGCTCGTCCTGCGCCTATTAAAATCTCGTCCACAACAACGGACTGGCTCTTTCCATCGATTGTATAGTGAATTGTTTTGCCTGACGCGTTTTTTTCCACGCGTGTGATTGTGACGTTTAAGGCCAAATTGATTTTTTCTTTGATAAAAGCTTTTTGAATAATATCAGCGGCTTCCTGGTCTTCGCGGTCTAATAAGTGCGCATTTTTGTGTAAGACGGTCACTTCAGATCCTAAGCGGTGAAAGGACTGTGCCAGTTCGCAGCCAATGGGTCCGCCGCCGATGACAGCCAGGCGTTTGGGCTGCTCTGTGAGAGAGAAGACTGTTTCATTGGTGAGAAACCCTGCTTCAGACAAACCCGGCACAAGCGGTTCCAGTGCCCGGGCGCCTGAGGCAATAACGGCTTTTTTGAATTTTAAAATTTTGCCATCCACTTCAATTTCTTTGTCATTTTTAAATCGGCCTGCACCCAGAAACACATCCACGCCCAGGTTTTTAAACCGTTGGGCTGAATCATTCGGGCTGATTTGCGCGCGCAATTTTCTCATGCGCGCCATCACTGAAACAAAGTCAACTTGAGGAGGTGAGGTGGGATGAACGCCCAGAGGGGAAGCATTGTTTTGGTCTGCCACTGCCCGGGAGGACCGAATAATGGTTTTCGACGGCACACATCCGACATTTAGGCAGTCGCCTCCCATGAGATGTTGTTCAATTAAAGCCACTTTGGCGCCCAAACCAGCCGCCCCAGCCGCAGTGACCAGCCCGGCTGTGCCTGCGCCAATCACCACCAAATTGTATTTTTCCGCAGGTTCCGGGTTCGCCCAGTCGGTCGGATGAACATGAGACACAAGCGTTTGATTGTGCTCATCCCACGGCGCAACAAGTTGTTTTTGTGACTCGGTCATAAAATCTCCAAATTAACCACGGATGAACACGGGAAATCTTGACAAGTATTTTAACCATAATGTTTTCGTTTTACCGTGTTTATCCGTGTTCATCCGTGGTTACCTGAGTAGTCGCTAACCAAGATACAATTCCCAAAGTATCATCGTTACGATATCTTTTTTTGCAGGGCTTTTTTAGCGATTTTGGTGATATAAACAGTGACGCCGATCGTGGCCAGCAAACCAATGCCATAGAGCGTCCATTCTCCCCATGATTTTGATTGGCCGGCAGAGCCCAATTGCGATAAATTGCCTGCCAATGATCCGAGATACACATACATGACTGTGCCCGGCAGCATGCCGATCCATGACGCCAAAAAATAATGTTTTAAAGAAACTCGTGTTAAGCCAAAAGCATAGTTGATGATGTTAAAGGGAAAAATCGGGGAAAGTCTTACCAATCCGACGATTTTCCAGCCTTCGGTTTTAACGGCTTCATCTATGGTTTTAAATTTTTCATTGCCCTGCATTTTTCCGGAAATCCAATCGCGTGCCAAATACCGGCCAATGAGAAAAGCCGCAGCAGCGCCCAATGTGGAACCAGCAGAAACAAACACGGTCCCCTTCACCACCCCGAATAACAAACCAGCGCCCAATGTCAGAACAGATCCGGGGACAAAAAACACACAAGCTGAAATATAAATCAATATAAAGGCCAGCGGGCCCCAGAAACCAAGACCGTGTATCCAATGCAGGCTTTTATTCAGCATTTCTTTTGCGTCAAAGAATACAAAAGCCGCAATGATCAGCCCCAGAGCCAGAAAAGCCAATACAGGTTTAATGAATGATTTGTTTGTCATGGTGTTTTTCCTTTTTGAAGAGGCGCGCTGTTTAATGCCCAATCATATGAAGTAAATTTCACCTTGTAATGATTGGCTTTCAGCAAAGGCGCTTGCTTTTTCGGCCAATAACGAATCACATAATTCTGCACGGAATCAGCATGTTTGAGGAAATCTTTTTCAAACCAATCAAAGAGGGGGGAAAGGTATAAAATTTTGTTTGCCGCATCCAGGCGGTTTTTTTCTTTTTGCTGCAGAAAAATTTTGGTTTGGTCTGTGAGCTGTGCTTCCAGATTGTCTGCCATAAAAGGTTCATCACGAAGAGGCGGGCAGCCATTGGAGGCGCACACCAGCGCAAAGTGTATGCGGGGTTCATTATATTGTCCTCTTAAAATGTCATGTTCAAGATAATTGAGCGTCTGTTTTTGGCCGAAGAGCCGGACAACTTTTTGGTCCCATGGCCCTTTAAAAAGATGTCCGATATCTTTAATGCTTTTGACAGGGTAGTGTGAAATAATCAGATCAAGTGTTTGAGCATTGTATAAGTTGATCAGAAAAGCCAATTGCTGAGATTCGTTCCATTGGCGAAAGATCCTTTCCGGCACAGCGGCCGTTGAATTCAAATATTGGTTGAGGTCTTCGGGTGATTTTTTCAATCGTTGGTAATCCACAAGCCCTTGAACAACAATTTTTTTCAGAACAGCTTGATATGTTTCATGTGCATGATCAAATGCCCATGCCGAAGGTTTTGCTCCCCACAAGGCCGATAGTAAGACAATCAGTATTGTTGTTTTCCCGTGTTTATCCGTGTTCATCCATGGTTCCCTTTAGGTTGTTGAAAAAATTTAATCAAAAAAGCATTGGTGTGAGACACAGTGCAGTGAGATATATTTGAAAAATTACTTTCCCATAAGTTTTTGAGATCATCCACGGTGTCAATGTCAGCATGCATGGGCAGGAGATGGCATGACAAAGAATGACGGCTGATGTGGTCCATGGTGGCATTGAAGACATCAGGTGTGGACCATGGGATGTGACTGAACAAGTCCGGGATAAAACGGCTTAAGCCGATCAGGTAATAGCCGCCGTCTTGGGCCGGCCCCAGGACAACATCATTTGCTTTGAGTTCATCAAAAGCTTTTTCCAGATAGGCCACAGGCATGGACGGCGCATCAGATCCCAGCACCACCGCTTTTGAAGCGCCTTCATCAAAGGCTTTTTGAAAAGCATAGATAAGTTTTTCGCCAAGATTCTGGCCGTTTTGAGGAAAGAATTCAGGTTCAGGGTAGTGAATCCACTTGAGATCAGGGTATTGATCCGATGCTTGGTAAGCCACCTCCATTTTGGCGCCTTCAATAGATCCGGCGCATTCCAATGTGTCATTCACAAAGGCTTTATATAGCTCAGCAGATTCCTGCGGAGACAAAGCAGGGGAAAGCCTTGTTTTGACTTGTCCCGGATCCGGCGCTTTGACAAAAACAATGGTGGTGTTCATTAGAAATACCTTTTTCGATACTATAATTGCGATTCCTGTTTGCCCGGGCAAGGTGGATGGTATATTTATAATGGTTTTAAATTTTAAATTTAAAATTTAATATGCTAAATTTGATATTTCTGTTTTTTTACCCTGCCACTTCTCCCTGGCATGAACTGCCGGCTCCGGCTGTGCAGCCAAAACAATGATTGTCCACAACAATCTGCCGTTTTTTCAGTTTTTCATAATCAAAATTCATGATATTGTCCGGCGCGCCATGATCAATGGGCAGGTGAAGCATTTGGTTAAAATCACAATCATATAAAGTGCCGTCCCATCCGATGGAAATGGTGTTTTTGCACATGATATTGTCCAATGCCGACGGATTAAAGGCACAGACCAAAGATTCCATATATTCTTCATAATTGTCTGACTGCTTCAGATAATCCAGATAACGCCCAATCGGCATATTGGTGATGCAAAAAAGATTGTTAAAAAGAATATTGTACTTGTTTTTAAGGAGTTGAGCATATTCATTTTGCAGACTTTTTTGTGAGGCCGGTAAATACGCGCCAGTGGGGTTGTGCACAAGATGAAGCTGCAAAGAACTGTTCGGCATGCCGTAACCGATTTGATTGAGAGTTTTCATGGATTGGATGATTTTTTGAAACACGCCAAAACCTCTTTGGCGGTCTGTTTTTTGCTCGTCAAAGCTGGGGAGAGATGAGACAATTTCAACCTTGTGTTTGGCGTAAAATTCAGGGAAATCCCGAAATCCCGGTTCAGTGAGAATGGCCAGATTTGAACGCACAATCAAACGTCTGTTCAATGGCGCGCATTCTTGGATGAATCCTTTGAATTGCGGATGCATCTCCGGAGACCCGCCTGTGATATCAATGGTGCCTATCTTAATTTTTTTGAGGATTTCCAGGCATTTGTTCAGAATTGCAGGCGGCATAATGTTTTTTCCGCCAGGTCCGGCTGACACATGGCAATGGCGGCAGGCCAAATTGCACCTGTTTCCCAAATTGAGTTGAAAAATATCAATAGAATGGGAGAAAAGCGGCGCTTTGGCTTTTTCGGTAAAATGAAGTTTGAATGATCCGGGAGAAACAGTCATTGGATTACATTTCCTTTTTCTTAATGATTTTTCTCATTTGAGTGGAATGGGCCAATGTAATGCCGGCCATCATGGCAGCCCCGGTGTGGACAGCTTCCATCATTTCTTCTTTTGAAATACCCAGTGACAAACATTTATTTGTATACGCATCAATACAATAAGGACAATTTTGCGTGGAAGCCACGGTCAAAGCAATAAGGGCTTTTTCCCGCTCCGGCAGTTTCCCGGGGCCAGTGGCCTTGCCATAATAATCAAAAAAAGCCTTGGCTTCCTCCGGCGCATATTCGCCGATGTTGGGGAAATCCGCCAGTTCATTTTTGTCGTAATAATGGGACATAAAACCTCCAGGTGAAAGATAAATCCTCAATCATAACCAGACCGGAAATAACCAAATTCCAAGATACAATAACCAAATAATAACCAATAACCAAAATACAATAACCAAAGAAGGAAAATGAAAAATGCAAAATTCAGCATACAGAATATCAAATTAATAAAAAGCTCTAAATTGAAAGTTAAAAATTCATCTTGACAAACCTATTAGTAATAATTATTATTATTAATTGGAGGGTGTATGTCAAGTCAAAAATGTCAACGACAGACCAAGCAGCGGCAGATTATTTTAGATGAATTGAGAAAGCTGACCACACACCCGCATGCGTCTGCACTGTATGAGCTTGTGCGCAAACGCTTGCCGAAAATCAGTTTGGGAACTGTGTATCGGAATTTGGAGCTTTTGGCTGAAACCGGTGACATACAAAAAATTCCAGTCAGCAGCACCCAGGCCAGGTATGACGGCAACACGCATCCGCATTATCATGTGCATTGTCTCAGATGCGACAAAATT
This sequence comes from Elusimicrobiota bacterium, assembly GCA_028278255.1. GTDB lineage: Bacteria > Elusimicrobiota > Elusimicrobia > FEN-1173 > FEN-1173 > JANQER01. Next base: position 8,820 of record JANQER010000149.1, read on the forward strand.
GACGATGTGGAGGAATTTGCCAAATCCATTGGTGTCAAGGATTTGAAAAAGCTGAAAGGATATGACATCATTAACTGTCATATGCAATTTGAAGGCCTTTGCCCGCGCTGTCAAAAAGGAGAAAAAAATGCCTAATCAAAAAACAATGGAATCTTTTAATCAGCAAATCAATGAAGAAATATTTTCATCATATCTTTATTTGTCCATGGCGGCTTATTTTGAATCAAAGAACCTCAAGGGTATGGCGCATTGGATGAGGCTGCAAACAGAAGAAGAAAATATGCATGCCATGAAATTCTTTGATTTTGTCCTGCAAAGAGGGGGAAAAATCAATTTGTCAAAAATTGAAGGACCCAAAACAGATTGGGCGTCCCCTTTGGAAGCATTTGAGGATTCTTATAAGCACGAGGAGAAAATAACTTCACTGATCAACAATCTGGTGGATTTGTCTCTCAAAGAAAAAGACCATGCCGCCAATGCGTTTTTGCAATGGTTTGTCACAGAGCAAGTGGAAGAAGAAGCCAATGTCCTGGAAATCGTGGAAAAACTGAAACTCGCCGGTGATCATCCGGAAGTGCTGCTGATGATTGACAAAGAACTGTCCCAACGCACATTGACAACTACTCCTGCGCCCAATAATTAATTTTACATTTAATTTACAACTTCTTAAGATACTTTTAAGATCATATTTATATACTTGATATAAATATGATCAGAAAAAGTACACTTTTAATTACGTTAAGTGCGTTTATTTTTACCACACTGGCTGCCCCATGGGCGCAAGCTGGATTTTGGGAAGAGCGTAACCGTGTTGCTGTGCAGGCAGGTCTAACCCAAAGCATTTGGCAACAAGAAAGCAAAGATGACTTTGCCAGATCAGCTAAAAGTGACAATATAAAATTTGCCAGTCTTTCTGCCAGTTCTCATCAGGTTTTTCAGCAGTTTCCACATATTAAAACCAATCCACTTCATTTCACCTCTTCACTGTCTTCTTCTGTTAAGAACAATTTGCCCAAGAATTTTATGGAAAAAAACAGAGACATTCTCATGTCTCTTCCCTTGCAATACGGATCCATCCGAAAAATAAGTG
>JANQER010000156.1 GCA_028278255.1 Elusimicrobiota bacterium
TTTGAGCCTGGCCATATCTTTGACATACCTTTGCGGAGAAGCCTTTTTGCCGGGGCTGGGCTCATTGATCTTGCTGGGTATTATTGTGACCGGCCTTCCCAATTGAGCGATCAACCGCCGTCTGCGCGGTGATCCGGACGCCAGTATAAATGGCAAAACCGGTGTTTTTCTTTTTTTCATTTGACCGAGGCTCTGATCCAATTGAGATAATCCCGGTTACCGGAAAGGATGGGAAGAGAAATGACTTCCGGAACAGAATAGGAATGCAGGGTTTTGACCCGTTTGATGAGCGCAGGGATTTTTGTTTTTTGGGTTTTGATGATGAGCAACAACTCCGCGCCGGTTTCAATTTTGCCTTCCCATTGATAGACGGATTCTACCCCAGGCACAATATTGACGCAGGCCGCATGCTTTTCTTCTACTAAAGCCACGGCTATTTTTTTGGCTTCTTCTGAAGAAGACGCTGTCACAAAACAAACAACATAGTTGGACATAGATGGACCCTTTTCCTATTTTTTGTTGGGAGAAACAAAATAATTGATTTTATTTCAATTTTCCCTTCTGATAAACGTTGAGAAATGCTTTGACGCATGCCGGATCAAATTGCACGCCGGAATAAGACATTAATTCTTTCATGGCCACATCTTCCGGCAGTCCTTTGCGGTAAGGACGGTCTGAGGTCATGGCTTCATAGGTGTTGGCCACTGAGATGATGCGCGAGCCAAGAGGGATGTTTTCCCCTGATGAATGATCAGGGTATCCTTTGCCATCCCACCGCTCATTCACATGCCGGATCAAAGTGGCCACGCTTTGCAGCTGCTTCACCGAAGACAACATTTCTGCTCCCACCACAGGCACACCCATCAAGACATCCAATTCACGTTCTTTGAGATCCCCGTGCTTGTTGAGTATTTTTTCAGGCACAGAGATTTTCCCCACGTCATGGAGGAGCGCAGCCATTTCCACTTCCCATAATTCTTTGCCGGACAAATTCATTTCACCGGCCAAAGCAGACACCATGCGCCGCAGCCTTTGCGAACGCCCTTTTTTGATATGGCTTTTGGTCTCAATGGCATCTGCCAAAACACTCACTGTGTCAATAAACAGCTTTTCCACCCGGTCATAAAACCGCGCCTTTTGAATGGCCATGGCCGCATAAGAACAAAGGCTTAACAACATTTGCGCATGCGCGTCGCCAAAAGGTTCTTCCCCTTTCACTGTCAATGCCTCTGCCACGCCCACCAAGGCAGCGTCTGTGCTGATGGGAACAGCCAAAACAGACTGCACGGCTTTTCCTGACACGCCATCAATTGACATCACAAAACGTTCGTCCTTGTCCACATTTGAGACCATGGCAATCTTTTGATTGGCCGCTGTCCATCCCACAATGCCGGTGCCTTTGTCAAAATAAGCAGGCTTGTCCGGCATAAGGCCATTGTCACTTCTGACCGCGCAATACAGCTGATTTTTCTCTTCATCCCAGAGGAATATGCGCATCTTGTCCGTCTCAATAATCTGACCGGCCATTTTAAGAAGATTGCGCAAAACAGCATCCAATGAAAAAATGGAGTTCACTGCTTTGACCAGCTCCAACAAACGAATCACTTGGCGTGTGTCGTCTTTTGAGGCGTGTTTTTTTTCAACCTCTTTTTTTTCAGACAATTCTTTGATTTGTTTTCGGGCCTCCTCCAGTTTCTGCGTTAATTCATTCACCTGGGTGTCGTCTGTCTGAAGGAGCTCATCATATTCCTTTAATTGGCGATCTAAATCCTCGGTTTTCTTTTGCGCCTGCATCACTTCCGCACGCGCAGCAGCCAATTCTTTTTCCCAATGCCGGTTCTTCTCTTCAAAGTCCTTTTGCGCCTGATCCAATGTGTCATGACTGACCATGCTGGACTTCAATTCTTCCTCTATTTTTTTGGCCTTGTCTTCGGATTCTTTGGCTCTGTCTTCGGACTCTTTGACTTTGCCTTCAGACTGCGCCTGCGCCTGACGCATCCCTTCTATTTCTTCAGCGAGCTCTTTCATTTGCTTAAGTGTTTCCTGGCGAAGCCTATGCGTACTGTCCACTTGCTCGGACAATTCCTTGATGCGTTCCTTGCTGTCGCTTTTGGACCGATACACATCCTCCAGTTCTTCTGTTAATTGCCGAACGCGCTGGTCGGATTTTTCCTGCTCTTGTCGGACGGATTCCAGTTCTTTTGACAGTTCTTCTTCTCTGGGGCTGGGTTTTTGCTCAGGGATTTCATGTAATGCTTCACTGTTTTTCTCAGCGCTTTCCTTTCTTAAACGAAGCGCTTCCAGAACAAGAGCAATTTGATTGGACAAGGCTGACGCCAAATCCAAATCTTCCGCTGTAAAACTGACTTTGCCTTTTTTATTGGACAACTCAAGTACGCCAAAACACACGTCATCAATCATTAAAGGAACGGCCATGAGATTATTGATCTCATAATGAACCAAATCCGCTATATCTTTCCGGTAAGAAGGGAACTTAGAGATATCAGACACAAGCTGAGGTTCCTTAGACTGATAGACTTGGCCGATAATCCCGTCTTTGAGTTTCACTTTTATTTTCTTTAAGATATTCTCACGCTCAGAAGCCTCGATTTCAGGGACATTGATCCAGCGGGGATTAAACAGATAAAAAGCCCCTGTTGAGCGGTCAGCCATGGCCAGGATCGCACCTTCAGCGTCCACCACCTCCATGACTTTGTCCAATATTTGATCCAAAATATTATTGATATCGTCAAGGGATGTAACAAACTGCGCCACTTGTTGAAGCGCAGAGGCTTTGCGCTCCAGCGCCTTCATGGCTGTCATCATAAAATTAGAACTGAGCGGTGAAGGAGACATGTTTTTGTCCAATAGTGATTTAGAGTGATTTTTGATTTTAGATTTGCGATTTTTGATTTAAAACCTACGTGCTAGGGACGGTCGCGACCGTTCCCTTCCACATAAATATAAATGTTTTTCAATCTAAAATCAAAAATAATACAGCCACTCACAATAAGCTGTCTTTCCCAACACAACAACGCACCTTTAACGGGCATCCATGGCATTGTGGTTTGGCGCGGCAGTGGTGTTTGGCCAGGGCCACAATGAGCGCATGGTACTCACGATAAGTGTAAACCCTGGGACGCATTTGTGCCATAAAAAAATTTTTTATTTTGTCATATTCGCGTTCATTTATCAGGCCAAACCTCTGGCTGAGGCGGCGGGCATAGGCATCCACCACAAAGACCGGGTGGCAGCCGGCATAAAGCAGGATAGAGTCAGCTGTTTCAGGGCCAATCCCGTATAATGACAGCAATTCCTCACGTGCAACCTCAGTTGGTTGATCCAAAAATTCGTGCAACCGGCCCTGCCACTTTTCCATGACAAACCTGCTAAAACCCTTGATTTTCAATGCTTTTTGACGAAAATAGCCTGAAGAACGAATATAGCCATAAAGGCGGGAAAGCCGGGTTTTGAGAATCCCATGCGCAGACATGACATTTTTTCGGCTCAAAGCCTCCAATGCCTTTTCCACATTGGTCCAGGCTGTGTTCTGTGTTAATATAGCGCCAATGGCCACTTCGAATTGCTGTGCAGAATTCAAGGACCCATGGCTGAATTTGGCTGAATAA
>JANQER010000172.1 GCA_028278255.1 Elusimicrobiota bacterium
ACCTTCTCTCCCGGCTCAACCTCACGTGTCTTTTTCTTCCCTTGAAAAAGCTTTGCCTGAAAATGCTTGTGTTGTTTTGTACGCGCAAAATATTGAGCAAGGGATTAAGGCTTTCAAGTCCTCCCGGTTTTATGCGTCTTTGACGCCCTTTTTAGAAAAAAGAAAAATCCCGCTTACTTTTTTGGAGAACAGATTTTTTGGCCGCAACAGTATTCTTGGCCTTTATCTGGATGACACTGATCCCCTCAAAGTGTCTTTTGTTTATATGGGCGACTTGCCTGAAGATTTAAAAGACAAAATATCTCTGAAGGAATCTATTGATAAAATCAGCGGTTTTGCCAAGATGATCAAAAGTGAGCCGATATTGGTTTCTTTTGTGGACAACATATTGGTTGTGTCCAATCACCGGGAATTGAATGAACAAGCCAAACAATTCCTGGCCGCTGCAGCGGATTTGCCTGGGATCCCTCTTTTAAAGAAAGCCAAAAAAAGAATACCTGACGATTGTTTTCTGTATTATGTCTTGAATGCCGAGAGAGCTGAGAAGTGGGCTCAGGAAAAGATGCAGAGTCCTGCGCAGAATATTTTTTACAATGAATCTTCGTGGATGACAGTCAGCGTGGGCAAAAATGAAAAAGGTGTCTGGGGAGAGGGATGGCTTGAGCCGCGCACAGGCATTGATGAAAATGCCCTCATTCGCCAAGCGCCGCGTGCCGGGAAATTTAAATACGGTTTGAATGATGAGACCCTTGCTTATGTGGCTTTGCACACACCCATCTCCCCTCTTCTAAAGCATTTGGCGGATACGCTGAAGGACAATGCTGTTATACCTCTCATGATGGCCAAATGGGACAATATCCTAAAAGAAAAAATCAATCTGCCGCCAATAGAAGAAGTGTACACGTATTTGCACGATGAAGCCGGGTTGGTGATCAGGCCCGGGGAGGGCGCTGTCCCTCTTCAGGCAGGGGTTTTTATACGGGTCAAAAAGCCTTATTTGGTCTGGTTATACTTGAAAAAGAATTTGACAGAAGAAAGAGGCTGGAAAAAGCAGGACAAGCTTTATGTGTACTCAATGGAAGGGTTCCCAGTGGGTCTGGCGTGTGTGTTAAAAGGTGATTTTTTGATTGTGGGCACAGTCAAATGCATTGAAGATATCCTTGACCAAGATTCCCATGTGCCGGATGTTCTTCGCACACTGGATAGGCCAAAAGCGGTTACCAGCTACAGTTACATCAACTTTGGAAAGTTAATATCAGGAAATTCCCTATTGGCGTCATTTTTTCCTGGAGTCAAATCGCTGTTGGGCTGGGTGCCGCCTGCGGCCAGCTATACAGTCAACGCCGAAGAAGGCGTGTTGTCTCGTTCTTTGTGGCCTATCCGGGACAGATCAAAAGAAGAGTGGGATGATTTTTTTAATCAAATAGACACTTTGCTCAATTTTTTTCAGGCAAAGAGCAGCGGCCGCAGAGGGGGAGTGTCTCTGGGTCATTCGCACTTTGGGCAACCTTCTCCCGGTGACCGCATGCCCCCGGCGGCTTCTTTGACTGAAGGAAGACCTGCACAGGCGCAGGCCGAAAAACCACCGGAAGCCGTTCAGGGGTCGCTGGACATGCTTTTGCCTTTGCTGAAGGATAAAAATTGGATGGTCCGAAGGGATGCGGCTGTGACTTTGGGGAATTCCAAGGACAAGACATTTATGCCTCATCTCAAAAAACTATTGAGGGACAAAAACCCGAAAGTCCGCCGCGCTGCACGTCAAGCCGTCAAAACAATCAATCCAAATTATAAATTCAAAAAGAAAGCCAGAAAAAAATCTTCAAAGAAAAAGAAGAAAACACAATCAAAGAAAAAAATAAAGACATAGGAATTTCTTGTTTATGCGCGACAATGGCCGGGGATTCAGTTTGGTGGAGATTCTTATAGCCATCATGATTTTGTCCGTGACTTTTATGGCCCTTTTGAAGGGGTTGGGCAGTGTGTCCCGTGCGCGTCTCTCCTCTAAAACCCGTTCGGCCGCCAAAGATTTGGTGAATGACAAACTGGAATCCATGAAGGACATTCCCTATCATCAGCTTATTGTGACCACAAAGAGCCTGACGGCGCGTGAACCCGGTCTTAAATCCTATTCATATGATGAAGAAGCCTATCCGCCGGAGAAGCTCAGCATGAACGGCGCTTCTTTTGAACGGCGGATTTTTGTGGAAAAAGTACATGTTGATCCTGTTCAGAAACGCATCAAGGGTCTTCTTCCCGGCGCACCGGATACGGGTTTCAAGCGAACAACCGTGTTTGTGATATGGAAGAGCCGCGCGCAATGGCAGATGACCAAAATGGAAGACATTGTTTATGTTGATTCTTTGCTGGTGCCGCGCGGGGGGACGCAGAATTATGGCTGGCTGACCGGTGTGGTGAAAGCCCGGGGAAAAGTGATTCGGACAGGCGTGTTGATTTTTGCCACACAGGAAAAAATAAAAGACATGCCTCCTGATATCACGCATGCGCTGCGCATGGGTCCGCAGAAATATTATTCCGCATCGAGCGGCTCTGACGGCACGTACAGGATTTATGTCCCCGGCCAAACCGCTTCCTTATACAATGTATACGCCTGGTACACGCCGGACACCCGGATTCCATCCCGTGTCATCCGGAAATCCAAAAGAGTTTCCGTTAAGAAAAAACAGGAGACCAAGGGGGTTGACTTTTCATGGCCGTGAAAAGAAGTGGCATTCGCTGTTTTTTGGCTTTTCGGATTTCCGGCGTGACATTGCTGGAGACGCTGATCGCTGCGGTTCTTTTGGGTATTGTAACGGGTTTTTCTTATAAGATAATCATGTCTTATAAAACCCAGTATTGTCTCAATAAAGTGGGTTTTGAAACTCAGCGGGATGGGCGCAATGCCATGCAGCTGATGACAAAACGGCTTAGGAAGGCGGACCGGTTTTCAGTGGTTATTTCCCGTGAGGATGGCCAGCCGCCTTGTTCAAAAATATCTTTTGTTCAATACGCATCATCCGGAAAGACAAAACCTGTTTCTTTTTATCAACAAGGATCAGCCCTTTACCAGGTTGACGGATCTGCACGGCGTGTGTGCAAGGATGTCCGTTATTTGTCTTTTCATTATCCGCGGACAGAACACGACGGGCTTCTTTCCGTTTCACTGGCCCTGGAACGAGACACGCTTCCCCGTCATGCCAAAAAACAATACTTGGTCACAAACAAAGTACGCATGTCATTCCATGAATTAAATGAGAAGAAACAAGTCAATTAACCCCAATGTGGTTTAGATAAGCTGGATTTTTGTAATTGCCCCATTTATGGGGCGCTTTTATGCATTTATTTGCCTTAAAGAGCCCGATAAATCGGGCAACTACGCTTATCTAAACCGCATTGCAATTAACCCAAATTTTTCATAGGAGGTATTTGTGGCAGACAAGCAATTGAGGGAATGGGTGTCCCCTGGTCTTTTTTTAGGGACGTTGCTGTTGAGTGTTTTTTTGTCGTGTGATTTTTGTTATGCCTGGAGAGGTGTGGCCGATGCTCTTCAGAGGGATGTGACGGATAAAATCAAACCTCCGTCTTCTCCGTCTGCGGGCAAGGACTCGCCCGGTTATGACCCGGACACCGGCGTGACCACAAAAACCCAAAAAAATCCTGACGGCACGCAAAGCCGCGTGCAATCCAAAGCCTGGGAAGACAAAAACGGCAACAAATATATGCTTGAGGGAGATGATCAGGGAAACCGGGTCAAAACCATTCAGCACGCGTACGGAAAAGTGGAAGTGATTGAAACGCGCGCCAATGGGGACGAAGTGATTACCACCAAATACAAAGACGGCACAGTGCGCACGGTAGAAGAAAACACGGAAGAAGGGGTGATCACCATTACCACTGTGGCCCCGGACGGAAGCGCCCGCACAGTGAAGACGGATCTTTTCGGCAATGTGATTGAGTCTTTTCACAAAGGCAGTGAGGGGAATCTGATACAGATTGATGCCAAGGGCACGCGCGTGGAAACAGTGGTCCATGAGAACGGCTCTAAAACACTTGTTCGGACAGATGCCGAAGGAAATCAGCTGCATGTTGATTTTGATGAAAACGGGGAGGTTGTGTCCACCGCACAGGCAAAAAAGCCCAAAGATCCCGGGCAGGCCTATTATGAGCAAGAACGCGGCGGCGTGCTGGGACGGTGGGAGGATTTGCCTGCGTCTGTGAAAAGTCAATACGCGCGATCAGAAAGAATTTTCAAAGAAATCAGAGAGAGTGAAAAATTAAGAAAAGAATGGGCTGCAGAAATTAAGCGTCAGGAAAAAGCCGAGGAAAAATGGGGCAAGCGGTCCCGCGCACAAATGGAGAGAAAATTGGCCGCCATTGCCAAGAAGCAGGCAGAAGCTGACCGGAAATTTGCCGCGTACATGGCAAAAGCAGAACGCCGCCGTCAATTGCAGGAAGCCAAAGACAAGGCGGACAAACTTCAAGAAGCGTATGATGACGCTGTGAAGCGCGGGGACAAGGCTGAGGCACAGCGTATTCAGGAATTGCAGGATGAACACCATGAGGCGTCCCATGCTTTACTGGCGCACACCAAGGCGGAAAAAAAAGAGATGGGCAGGAAACAAGCTGTGCGGGACCGGGTGGTGCAGCAGATCACCAGCCGGGCCAGACGCATTGCGCGTTCGAATT
>JANQER010000175.1 GCA_028278255.1 Elusimicrobiota bacterium
GCAAAAAGCCATTCTGAAACCAGCCATTGAGGTTTTGGCGGCTATCCCCTCTATTGTTTATGGTTTTTTCGGCATGGTGATTGTGGCCCCTTTTCTTCAAAAATTATTAGGCATCCCCACGGGACTCTGCGCTTTTACAGCCAGTCTAATTTTAGGCGTTATGGCTGTTCCCACTGTGGCCAGCATTTCCGAAGATGCCTTGGGATTTGTCCCAAAAAGCTTTCGCGAAGCCTCATTGGCTTTAGGCGCCACACGCTGGCAAACCCTTATCAAAGTCATACTGCCGGCTGCCGGTTCCGGCATTTCAACAAGCGTTATTCTGGGGCTCAGCCGGGCCATTGGAGAAACCATGACTGTTCTGATGGTGGCCGGCGGAGCCGCTGTTATCCCGAATTCCATTTTTGCGCCCGTCAGAACACTGACAGGCACCATTGCCGCTGAAATGGGTGAAACGGTTTTTGGCAGCGCTCATTTTCATGCGCTATTTGCCGTGGGATTGGTTTTATTTCTGATGACATTGGCTTTTAATATTGCGGCTGAAATGATCAGCAGAAGATACCGGTTGAAATTGGGACATGGGAGATAATGGGAAAAAATATATGACTAAACAACTTACGGAAAAATTAGGGTTTTTAAGTTTGTTTTTGTGTATCCTCACCACTTGTTTCTTTTTAGGCACTATTATCCTTTTTATCGCCTCTAACGGGATATCTATTATTTCCTGGGAATTCCTCACAGCCCCCCCTAAAAAAATGATGACAGCCGGAGGCGTGGCCCCGGCCATTGTCGGCACAATCTATTTAACACTCGGGGCCGTTCTTTTTGCTCTTCCTTTAGGCTTGGCCTGCGCCATTTATCTTTGCGAATACAGCCCAAAAAGTTTTGTGGTGAACATATTGCGCACCAGCATCAACAATTTGGCAGGTGTTCCCTCGGTTGTCTTTGGCTTATTCGGATTGGCTGTGTTTGTGAAATATTGCGGTTTTGGCGTGTCTATTTTATCAGGGAGTCTCACTTTGGGAATCATGGCTTTACCGGGCATTATTTCCGCAGCCCAGGAAGCATTGACCGCTGTTCCCCTCTCTCACAGAGAAGCCTCTTTGGCCGTGGGCGCCACCCATTGGCAAACCATCAAACGTATTGTCATTCCCACTGCCCTCCCGGGAATACTCACTGGGGTGATTTTAAGCATAGGCCGTGTGGCCGGGGAAACAGCGCCTATTCTCTTTACAGCAGGCACTTTTTATAAAAGAGGCTGGCCGGATTCACTTTTTTCAGAAGTCATGGCTTTGCCCTATCATATCTTCGGCCTCATGACAGAAGGCACGTTCCCGGAAGAACAGACAAAAATTGCGTACGGATGCGCGCTTATTCTATTGATCCTGGTTTTGCTCATTTCAGGGCTGGCCATTTTTATTCGTCAAAGACAGAGGAGATCTTATGTCCACTAATCAAACAAAAATTCATGTGAAAAATCTCAATTTTTGGTATGGCGACACCCATACGCTTAAAAATATTCACATGGAAATCCCTGAGAAACGCGTGACCGCCGTCATAGGCCCTTCAGGCTGCGGAAAATCCACTTATATCCGGCTTTTTAATCGAATGAATGATTTGGTGCCTCACACCCGGTTAGAAGGTCAAATAATTCTGGACGGCAAAGACATCAATGACAAAAATGCCGACCCTGTGTCTATCCGTCAACGAGTGGGCATGGTGTTTCAAAAACCCAACCCCTTCCCGAAAACTATTTATGAAAACATCAGCTATGGATTAACAGTCAACGGGACCAAAGACAAAACAATCATAAAACAACGGATTCATGAATCTTTGGAAAAATCCGCTCTTTTAAAAGAAGTTCAGGGACGCCTCCATGACAGCGCTCTGGCTTTATCCGGGGGACAACAGCAAAGGCTGTGTATTGCCAGATGCCTGGCCACGCAACCCAAAGTGATTCTCTTTGATGAACCCTGTGCCAGCTTAGATCCCATCTCCACAAAAAGAATTGAAGAATTAATTCTCGAACTTAAAAAAGAATACACCATTGTGATTGTCACTCACAACATGCAGCAGGCGGCGCGCATTTCGGATTACACCGCCTTTTTTTATCTGGGGGAACTTATTGAATTCGATGAAACCAATAAGCTTTTTACCGTCCCCAAAGACAAACGCACGGAAGAATATATCACAGGAAAATTCGGATGATTTATTATCCGAACGAAATTGGATATCGGACATTAGAAATTAAATTCATTGTCGCAGGGACGGGGTCTCCCCGCCCGAGGAGACCACATGGAAACACATTTTCAGGAAGATTTAAATGAATTAAAAAAGCACATTTTAGACATGGGGTATTTGGCACTCAGCATGATGGAAAAAGCCATCCAGGCCATCAAGGAAACAAATGACGGCCTGACCCAGGAAGTCTTTGAATTGGAGAAAAAAGCCAACCACATGCATGTGGATATTGATGATGAGTGCATTAAGCTGATTGCGCGGCAGCAGCCCATGGCCGTGGATTTGCGGTTTCTTTCAGCTGTCATGAAAATCAACACGGATTTGGAACGCATTGCCGATCAGACAGTCAACATCAGCCAGACATGCTATTACCACTTGTTCAAAGAATCCCCGGTCAAACAAATCCAATATGTGCTCAAACTGGCTGACATCTCGCACAACATGCTTAAAAACAGCTTAAAAGCGCTTGATGAAAAAGACATTAACACTGCCAGGCAAGTCATTGCCCAAGACGAAGAAGAAGACAAACTCAAAAAAGAAGCGGTGGAAACTTTAATTGAACTGATTCAAAAAGACCCGCCCAATTCCAAGCAGTTTGTGGACTTGATTCTTTTGGCCAAAAACATGGAAAAAATCGGAGACCATGCCACCAACATTGCGGAAGACGTGATTTTCATGGCCATGGGAAAAGACATCAGGCATCATTTTTACAAAGGTCCCGCTCAGAAAAA
>JANQER010000187.1 GCA_028278255.1 Elusimicrobiota bacterium
TCAAAAAGATGAAACCCTTCTTTCTGGAATTCTATCAGAGGATCCTTTTGCCCGTAAGCGCGCAGGAAAATACCTTTGCGCAGCTGCTCCAAATAGGTCAAATGTTCCACCCAGGCCGTGTCCATCACTTGCAGCAAAACCATCCGGCCCAAATGCTCAAAAGCCTCAGACCCCAGTTCTTCTTTTCTCAGCTTAAAAGCCGTCATTAATTTTTCTTCCAAATCTCCTTGCAAACCCTCTTGCGCATGATAGTCCTCAGGCTTAAACTCAAAATCCACGCCAAAGCCCCGCTTCAGCCACGCACACAAACTCTGGGATTCCCACTGCTCAGGCAGCTTCTTCTCCGGCGCCCACTGATCCAATTTCTCCTCCAAAGACTCCTTCAACATATCGCCAAACCGTGGTGTCAGAGATTCTCCCTGCAAAATAGCATTTCGCAGCACATAAATGGCCTCACGCTGCTTATTCATCACATTGTCAAAATCCAGCAATTGCTTACGAATATCAAAGTTCATGGCTTCCACTTTGCGCTGCGCATTCTCAATGGCTTTGGACACCCAAGGATGCTGAATATCCTCGCCATCCTGCATTCCCAGCTTTCCCATAATCGATGAAATGCGCTCAGAACCAAACAGCCGCATCAGCTCATCATCTAAGGCCAAATAAAAACGGGAAGACCCCGGATCACCCTGCCGGCCGGACCGGCCGCGCAGCTGATTATCAATACGCCTTGACTCATGCCGTTCTGTGCCCAAAATATGAAGACCGCCCGCTGATTTCACCAATTCCGACAATTCAGCATCCGGCGGATTACCACCCAGCACAATATCAGTGCCGCGGCCTGCCATATTTGTGGCAATGGTCACAGCGCTCTTGCGGCCGGCCTGGGCAATAATATTGGCTTCCTGCTCATGATATTTCGCATTCAACACATTATGCGGAATGCCTTTACGACGCAGCATACCGCCCAAACGCTCTGATTTCTCAATGGACCGTGTCCCCACCAGCACAGGCTGGCCGCGTTTCCAACAATCTTCAATTTCCATCACAATCGCATCAAACTTCTCCCGCTCTGTCCGAAAAATTCTGTCCGCATCATCCACGCGGGCCAGTTTCCGATTGGGCGGAATCTCCACCACATCCAGCTTATAAATGGTCCAAAACTCTGAAGCCTCTGTCACAGCCGTCCCTGTCATGCCCGCCAATTTCTTATACAACTTGAAGAAGTTCTGAAACGTAATCGTGGCCAACGTCTGATTCTCCTCAGCAATCCGCATTCCCTCTTTGGCCTCCACTGACTGATGCAGCCCATCAGACCACCGCCGGCCGGGCATCAAACGGCCTGTGAACTCATCCACAATAATCACTTCCCCGTCTTTCACCACATAATCCACATCCTTATGATAAAGCTGATGCGCACGAATGGACTGGGTAATATGGTGCACCCATTCGCCTGATATATCATCGTACAAACTGCGCACACCCAGCATTTTTTCGCATTTGCCAATACCCTGATCCGTTAAAACCGCTGTGTGCGCTTTCTCATCCACGATAAAATCAAAACCAGCGCCCAAATCAATGCCCTTGTATTTGGCATTAATCTCATCAGACTCTGTGATCATACGGCCTTTCAATCTTGGCACAAGCTTGTTCACAATCTGGTAACGCTGACTCGAGGCTTCGCCCGGCCCTGAAATAATCAAAGGCGTCCGGGCTTCATCAATCAAAATAGAATCCACTTCGTCGACTATGGCATAATGAAACGGCCGCAGCACCCGCTCTTCTTTGTCCCGCACCAAATTGTCCCGCAAATAATCAAACCCGATTTCATTGTTCGTCACATAAGTCACATCACACTCGTACGCTTTGCGGCGATCATCATTGGGCATGTCATGCTGCACAAATCCCACAGTCAAACCCAAAAACTCATACACAGGCCCCATCCACTGACTGTCACGCTTGGCCAAATAATCATTCACCGTCACCACATGAACACCTTTCCCGGTGAGTGCATTCAAATACACAGGCAGTGTGGCCACCAAAGTTTTTCCTTCGCCTGTTTTCATCTCAGCGATTTTACCCTGATGCAAAACAATCCCGCCCACCAGCTGCACATCAAAAGGCCTCAACCCAATGGCCCGCTGTGCAGCTTCCCGGGCCACAGAAAAAGCTTCAGGCAAAAGACTGTCCAAAGCCTCTCCGCCCGCAAAACGATTTTTAAACTCCTGCGTTTTTGCGCGCAAAGCCGCATCATCCAAAGAAGCCGAACGCTCTGCCCAATCATTCACCTGCTGCACAACAGGCATGATCTTCTTCAGAGTACGCTCATTCTGCGTCCCAATAAATATTTTAAAAATAGATTGTAACATAGAGGCCTATTTTAGCAGAAACAAAGAAAATTGAACAGGATTGTCTCCACAACCATTCCCGCTCACTTCTTTTTCTTGAGCGCTGATTGAATTTTGGGCACAATGTCTTCTGTTTTAAAAGGTTTAATCAGGAAAGAAATGACATTTTTCATCAAAGAAAGGTTTTTCGGTTTGCTCACGCTTGATGTCATTAACACCACAGGGGTTTTGCAAAACTTTTTGTTTTTGCTCAATTGATCGACAACCCACAAACCGTCCTTCACAGGCAAAACAATATCCAACACAACCGCATCCGGTTTGTACGCAGACACAGCGGCCATGGCTTCTTCACCATCATAGGCTGTTTTCACCGTATGCCCGGCTTGCTGCAACATAAAGGCAATCAGCCCGCACAGTTCCGTATCATCATCAACAACCAATATCTTTGCCATAATTTTTAATTATACTTAACTTAAACCAAAAATTTTTCATTTTTTAGAAGTTTTTTCTTTTTCAATAACCCTTGGGA
>JANQER010000081.1 GCA_028278255.1 Elusimicrobiota bacterium
CCTACATCATCCGGTCATCCACGCTTCCCTTTTTAATTTCGTCCGCCATGCCTTCTTGGCGGACCAATTTCTAATATCTAATTAGATTCCGGTGAAAAAGTCCGGGGTTTTGTAATTGCCCAATTTATTGGGCGTTTTTGATGCTTTAAAATGATTCAAAGAGCCCGATAAATCTAGCCATATCCGGCTTTAGACGGAGGGCAACTACAGTTTTTCACCGGAATCTAATTAACCAGTGTCGATATCTGAAAAATCGGCAAAAGCAAGGCAATCACAATAAACAATATCACAGATCCGATCAACAAAATCATGGCAGGCTCAATAAAAGAAGTCATCATTTTAAAAGCCCTGTCTGATTCTCTTTCATAGTGGCCTGCCACTTTCTGCAATGACTTTTCAAGAATATTCGCTTCTTCCCCCACAGCAATCATATTGCAGATAAAATCAGGAAAATCCGGCATGCTTTTCAAGCTTTCCGCCAAACCCGCTCCATGTTTGACGGATTGTGCGGCCTGAAGAACCTGGTCCTTAAGCAAAGAATGCCCCAAAACATCAGACACCACTTTTAAGGCTTCCAGCATGGGCACCCCGCCGGACAGCAAGGCGCTCAATGTCTTGGCAAATCTGGCAACAGCTGTTTTTTTGATTAACTGTCCCCAAACAGGCATGCGCAAGAACAGCCGACTGAAAAATGACTGAAGCTTTTCCGCACGATTGCCGGTTTTAATCAACACCAATACACCGGCGAACAACACCAGCAGCAGAAAAAAATATTGGGACACAAACCCGCTGCAAGAGACCAGCGCCTGGGTGATCCAAGGCAAATGCTGCCCCATATCTGAAAATAAATCTGTTAAACGCGGCACCACAAAAGTCATCATAAACATCACAATGGCTATGCCCACCAAAGCAATAAACGAAGGATAAATCATGGCTGAACGAATTTTAGAACGCAGTTCATCCTCCTGCTCTGTAAAATCAGCCAAACGGTTTAATGTCACGGCCAGCATACCAGACACCTCTCCGGCATGCACCAGGCTTCTGTACACAGACGAAAAAATATCCGCATAAGGTTCCAAGGATTGAGAAAATGACAATCCTGATTCAATCCTGGTTCGCACCTCTTGAACAATCCGTCTCAACTCCTTCTTTTCAGCCTGCTCGCCTGCCACTTTCAAAGCCCTGAGCAAGGGCACATTGGATTCCAAAAGATCAGACAACTGCCGGGTAAAAACACTGAGATCATTGGCAGACACGCGCTTCCAAAAAGAAAAAAACGACTTATTTTCTCCGGTGCCTTGGGATTTTTCTTCAACGCTGACTGGGAAACACCCCTTCTGGGACAGCTTGTCCACAGCCAGAAGCCGGGTGTCAGCTTCCAGCATACCTTCCAGCATTTTCCCATTCACGTCTTTTGCCTTATATAAAAACGTTGGCATAAAACCTCACAAAAAAGAAATTAACCACAGAGGACACAGAGTGCATATACTTATGGTGAAAATCATATTAACTTTACATAATTAAAATGTCTTGTGCACTTCTATCGCACAACCTATTACTTTTTCTGTCAATTCATTATCATTCATTGCTTTTTCCCTTGCTTTTCTTTTCTCCCCGTGCTCTGTGGTTAATGCTGTTCGCGGGCCGCGCAGCGCGTTGCTTTATGTCTTTCACCTCAATTTTTCTCTCTTTTCTCCGTGCTCTCTGTGTCCTCTGTGGTTAAGCTTCTAAATAGTATCTTGCAATGTGGCGCGGAGCACCTCATCAGGTGTTGTGATGCCGCGTATAATTTTGTCCCACCCGCATTGACGCAGGGTTTGCATGCCGTCATTGATGGCCTTGTCGCGTATCTTATTGGCTGGGATTCTCTCCATAATCAAATCCCGAATCTCATTGGTCACAGGCAAAATCTCATAAATCACGGTTCTTCCCTGATACCCGGAAAACTTGCAAGCTTCACATCCTTTTCCATAAAAAACAAATGTGTCTGTGTCTTTTTCCGACAAATGAAACTCTTTCTTCACTTCCGAAGTCGGCTTTGATTTGGCCTTGCATTGGTGACAAATGGTTCTCACCAGCCGCTGCGCAATCAGGCAAAGAACAGAAGAAGACACCAAATAAGGCTCCAACCCAATGTCCTGAAGACGCGTCACAGCGCTGGCAGCGTCATTGGTGTGAAGAGTGGAAAAAACCATATGTCCTGTCAGCGCCACGCGAATGGCAATTTCTGCAGTCTCCAAATCACGCACTTCTCCCACCATCATCACATCCGGATCATGGCGCAGCATGGATCTTAGCCCCTGGGCAAATGTCAACCCAATCTTTGGCTGCACCTGCACCTGCGTGATGCCTTTCATCTGATATTCAATGGGATCTTCCATGGTGATGATTTTTCTGTCAGGTTTGTTGATTTGCTTTAAAAAAGCATACAGGGTGGTGGTTTTCCCAGACCCTGTGGGACCTGTGAGGAAAATAATGCCGTGCGGTTTATTGATATAGGATTCAAGCAAATGCAGGTCTTTGCCGGCAAATCCCAAATGCTCCAGATCCAGCAATTGCCGGCTGGTCAAAAGACGGATTTCAATGCCTTCACCAAAAGGCGTGGGCAAAGTGGACACGCGCATGTCCAGCTCCTTGCCTTCCACGCGCACCACAATGCGGCCGTCTTGAGGCAAACGTTTCTCAGAGATGGACAACCCGGCCATAATTTTAATGCGCGACGTCACAGCGGCCTGGAATCTCTTCAATGAATCAGAAATCTTGGCGTCATAAAGCACCCCGTCGATTCGATACCGAACGCGCACATCATCCTGATACGGCTCCAAATGAATATCAGTGGCCCGGCTCTGACAGGCTTCCAGCAAAATCTGGTTCACCAGCTTGATCACAGACGCATCCTGGGCCTGATCCAGGTCATTCAAAAGAACTGTTTCATCCACTGGCTTGGCCGCTGACTGATCATCCGTGAGTTTTTCCAAAGTGGCAGCGCCAATGCCATAATAGTCTTTTATGGCTTTGTCAATCTCATGCTCAGTGGCCAAAACCACCACAATGTCTTTTTTCAACACAATGCGGATTTCATCCAACTGGTGCAAATCCAGCGGATACGCCATGGCCACTTTGAGTCCGCCATCTTCTGATTCCAAAGGCATCAAATGATAATGACACGCCACTTTGGCCGGCACCTCCTTCAGGGCCGCCGGATCAGGCTTTGTTTGATCCAAAAACACGCGCTGTATATTCAAATGCTTTGACAACACATCTGCCAAAACATCCGGCGTCATTGCCTGCCTGCGGAACAATATTCTTGGCAGGGGATCTCCGGTTTTTTTCTGATCCCTGAGACACTCTTCCAGGCTCTCAGAGGACACAGCATTGTTCTGCAAAAGAATATCACCCAGCAGCATGCGCTTTTTCCTTTTTTCTTTTCTTGTTTTTTCTTTTCTCTTTCCTCTTTTCTCTTTTTTCCTTTTTTCTCAATTCCTTGAGCTCCTGATCCGTTAAATGCTCTCTTAAGACAACGGCATTCTCTTCGCCGGTCACAATTCTGGGCGTCAGAAAAATCACCAGCTCGGTTTTTTGCGTTTTGGTGTCCTGGCTGCGAAACAGCAGGCCCAGAATGGGAATTTTAGACAACAGAGGCACACCGGATTTCATGTCTGATTTTTTATCCTCCATCAACCCGCCAATCAACACAGTGACCCCGTCTTTCACCAGCACACTGGTTTCAGCCTCTGATGTGCGGATAATGGGAATGGAGCTGCCTTCTGTGGTGGTGATGGTGGATTCCAAGGCTGTGATTTCCGGCTTGATTTTCAATGTCACAAACTCATCATCTCCAATCGTCGGCGTCACATGCAATTTCACACCCACATCCTCAAACTCCACATTGTCTGTTGTGATGGGATTGCTGTTGACATTTCCCACATTTGAGATGGTTTTTGTGATCTTGGGCACTTTTGTTCCGACCAAAATATTGGCCTCTTGATTATTCAGCGCCATGATTCGTGGGGAAGACAACACTTTGGTATTGCCCATGGTTTGCAAAAAATTCAAAGTCCCCTGAATCTGTAAACCTGACAAAGACATAATATGGGCTGTGATCCCAGGCACTGAGGTCTTCTCACCTGTCGATGTATTGCGCGACACAGTTTCCAAAGGCAGAAGCTGGCTGTTGCCTGTTAAAGCGCCACTGTAAGCATTGCCTATATTTCGTTGATAATGAAAAGCTCTTTCCCAATTAATGCCCCATTGAAAGTCATCGTTTAACACCACCTGGACTATCTTGGCTTCAATCAAAACAGCTTTATGCGGCACATCAAAGGCTGTGATCATATCCTGAATCTCTTTGACACGCTCAGGATTGTCCTTGACCACCACAGTGTTGGATCTTTTGTCTGACTGAACATGCCCAAACCCCTTGCTCACCAAAGGCGTGATCTTGGGCAGGATGTCCTCCACTGTGGTGTAATTCAGTTTGAACACCTTTGTTTCCAATGCCGCATCAAACCCTTTGATCAGGGATTTCATAGCCTCCAACTGGTCAGGCGCTTCCTCTATAATCAAAGAATTATTTGTTTCATTCACAATAAATTTACCCACCTTGCTTTTGAAAGGCTCCAGCAATGTTTTGGCTGTTTCCGCTTGAATATGCTGAAAAGAAACGGTTTCAACAACTGTTTTCTTGCCGTATGGAACGCCATATAGTTTTTCGTACGCGCGGCTGGACATCACCTTTAAGATGTCATTCTCTTCCACATACGCCATGTTGCGGGATTCCAAAATAATGCGGAAAGCTTCCCAAAACTCCACCTTTTTGAGGAAAACAGTGACTTTGCCTTTGACCCCGTCTCCCACCACAATATTCTGCCCGCTGTGCTTGGACAAAATCTTCAGCACTTCCACCATGTTCATGTTTTTCAAATCCAAGGTAATGGGTTTTATTTTTTTGCGCGGCTTGTCTTGTTTTTGGCTGACCTGCGTTTTTTTCGGTTCAGGCCGCTTAACAGGTTTTTGAACAAACTTTTGCCTTTGCGCCGGAGACGGCGCTTGAACAGAGGGCCGCTCCTGTACAAGAGGCCTCTTGGCTGGCGTGTCTTTTACAGGCTTTTTTTCTTCAATCACTGCCCCCATTAAGATAGCCCCGGCTCTTTTCACTGCTTCCCGCCACTCCTCGTCTGTCATATTTTTATTTGGCGCAATGCCCTGTTGTTTTGTCAGAGTCACCATCTTATTCAAAAAAACATTCCACTCCTTTAAAGTCATCTTGATGCCAGGCTTGACCCCTCTTTGCACCATAATCCGGGCCCAGTCCTCTTTCACGGTGCGAAGATCTCGGGCATCAGACACCCCGTATCCAAACACCAATAAAACGATGAATATAATTATTTTTTTCATGGTCTGCTCCTTTGTTTCCCTCTGGTAATGTCAAAAACCATACAACTTTTTATTATCAAAGGCCGCGCTTCGCGCCCCGCTTTTTTTAACCACGGGGAACACGGGGACGCCGAGAAACACCCAAACCCGGTTTTTTTGATTGTTTTATTATTGAAATCTTTGTTTTTTTTGCTTTTGTTGTTTTCCCCGTGGCCCCCGTGGTTTAATTTGAATGGGCGCCGAAGGCGCGGTTTTTGAGCATTTTTCCATAAAAAATTCCCTCCCCCTGTCAAAACACTGAAAACCATTGATAATCAATATTTTTTTCTGTCATTTTTCATCTTTCTTTTGACATGACCAGGGTTCTGTCGAATTTCTCTTTGCTCTTTGCTCTTGGCAACGATTTTGAAAATAGGATATCATTTTTTTGACAGAGCGTTAATGTACATGTATTATAGATGTCTTATGGATAAAAACAACTCCCTTAACAATATCACTCAGGCCAGTGTTCTGGAAGTGGCCATGGAAACATCCTTGCCCACTGAGATATTGAATGCCATTGATGAGAAATTCGGCACGCAAGCTGCCCAAGAAACCTCTATGTCCACATCTGTCGGAGGCATTGGGCCGCTGCTGAGAGACCGCGTCATCTCCCAGGCCAACAGGGGATTAAAAGTCACTGGCGTTTGTTTGCTCTATGACACAGTGTGGGCGCAAGCATGGCATGGATGGAACCACCTTTATTTGGAGCGAAAATCAATCGGGCATTATTTGCGCGATGTACTGGAACAAACAGGACTGTCCCTGGATCTTCTTCTTTTTGACAACACCACAGTCAAAGTCAACGTATGGAAAGCCGCTTACAGCGCTGCCTCTGTTTATTTTTTGGATTGCCCTGAGATCGCCAATGTGGTTTATCCCTGTGAAGAAGATGCCCCGCCCCTGACGCAAAATCCCCATGACTGGGCAGAGAAACAAAGACTCAAACAAAGCTGGCTGGCAGGACGCGGGGCTTTGGCCCTGGTTAAGCATCTGGCGTTTAAGCCTGATTTTATTATTCAAAGCGAAACACCCACTTTATTCGCACACCCGCGCCTGTATAAAGATGAGTTTCAGAAAGACCCTTTTTTCAGCCAAACAAAATGCATCTTCAATGACCACACGCCCCTTGAATACGCACACCCGATCTGGCCGCGCAGCACGCTTGATTTGGTCAAAATGGATCCTGCTATTTATAAACCCTTTATTAAAAATGATAAAATCGACGTGACGCAGCTTTTGGTGGCCAAGGCAGACGGGGTTTTTGGTGTGGCAGAAAAACACGCGCATGTGATGCGCGCCATGCCGTCACTCAAAGAATATTCTCAGAAAATAAAACATATCACAAACGGTGTGAGCCAAGACCCTTGGCAAAAACACGTGTTTCAGCAGGCTGACAGCATGTCTGATCAAAACCTCTTGGCAGCCAAAGACAAACTGAAAAAAGAGTTCACTGATTGGATCTGGCGCCGGGCATGCTTGTGGCCCACATGGGCCAAAACCATGCGCAACAAGCCCATTGTTCTTTGGACGCGCCGCATCACCAGCTATAAGCGTTTGGATTTGCTCCACACGCTTTTTAAGAACCCTGACTTACGAAAATGTTTTTTGGAAACCGGCATTGTCCTGATTGTCGGCGGCCGTGTGTACCAAAGAGACAATGTGTCAGAGAAAATGGTCTACAACCTGGTGGAACTGCTGAACCAGGACCAAGAATTGGGTGACCGTATTATTTTTCTGCAAAACTTTAATGTGTTTGATGCCCCGCGTTTGTTTTATGGCGCAGACGGCGCCATTATGCTGTCAAATGACGGGCGGGAAGCTTCAGCCACAGGATTTATGAAGGCGCAAATGAACGGCGGGGTTATTATTGCCAATCCTGACGGCGCTATTCCGGAATTTGTGACTTTTAAAGGAAAAGAAAAAGCAGGAGAAACAGCCAATGGATTCGGGGTCTCTTACACGAATGGCGAACCTGACATCAAGTCTTTTATGAAAGCTTTGGAAGATTTCAGCGCCATGTATAAAAATTCAGCCCAGCACGCTGCCATGATGCGCGCAGCCCTCAAGCAAACCTCAAAGGTCAGCATTGAACGAACAACGGATGAGACAATAGAATTCTATAAAAGAATATTAGAAATTGGAAATTAGATATTGGAAATTCAAAACATAAACAAACAGCAGTCCAGAAGATAAAATATGGTTTGTTTTCAATTTCGAATTTCTAATTTCCAATTTCTGTTGGTTTATTGACTTTTCTGCGGATATAGAAGATAAGACCGATCACAACAAATACAATGCCAAGAGAAACAAAAGATTCATAGCGGTCCACGCCTTTGGCCCAATTCAATGCCTGAGCCCCCAGCTGCCAGCCCATAAACCCCAGCAAATAGCACCGCACAATTGTTCCAAGCGCTGACCAAAATAAATATGCCTTAAAAGACATTTCCATGACCCCGGCCACAAGGGACACAAGAGACAATGGGACAATGGGAATCGCCCGTAAAGGGAAGAGTGCCATGGGCCCGCCCAAGGCAGGTATTTTCTTGTCAAAAGCTTCTACATCCGCCCATGTAAAACCCAGGAATTTGTGACATTTATCAACAAATATTTTTCCGCCCCATAAACCCAAATAGTACATGATCACAGCCCCAATCAAAGAAGCAGCTGTTCCCGGCAAGACAATTTTGAATGTCACCATGGAAAAAGCTGTTCCCCAGGACAATGGAAAAGGGATTAGGATGGCCCCAGCACCCATCACAATGGCCGGCGATGGAATAGGCACAATAATTTGCTCTATGAGAACGCCTAAAAAAACACTCCACGCCCCATGCGTGCGCAGCAGTGCCAAAATCCATTCGGTGATGGCATGTATCATGTTTTGGCCGGTTCCGAAGACAATATTGTCTTGTCTAATATTTTTCCGGAACTCTCTATGTCATAAACAATAGGCACGCCTGTGTCTAAATTTAACTCTAAAACCTGTTGTTTGGTCAACTTGTCCAAATCCATAACAATCGAACGCAAGCTATTTCCATGGGCAGACACCAATAAACTCATCCCCTTTTTCACATCCGGCAAAATTTTACTGTAAAAATAAGGCAAGGTCCTGGCAGCGGTGTCCTTTAAGCTTTCGCTGATGCCGTCCGGATTCAGCTCTGTTTTGTCTTTGGGCGGCGGGACATCATAGCTGCGCCGCCAAATATGGACTTGTTCGGCCCCATATTTATCCGCGGTTTCTTTCTTGTTCAATCCTTGAAGAGCCCCATAATGGCGTTCATTCAATGCCTGATCCTTTTCAACGGGAACATTTTTCTGGCCAGTCACATCCAGTATAATGTCTTGGGTTTGTTGTGCTCTTTGCAGCGCCGACGTATAAGCTTTGTCAAACTTGATGCCTTTTAATTTTTCCCCGGCATTCATAGCTTCCTGACGCCCCTTTTCCGATAAGGGGACATCCACCCATCCGGTAAAACGGTTTTCCAAATTCCACTGTGACTGCCCATGACGAACCAATACCAATTTGCCCATACAACCTCCCTATTTACATAATGGTAATGCCAAAAACAAACAACTTTTCAAACGTAAAAAATTTTTTATGGTAAAAGCATAACAGCCGCGCTTCGCGCCCCGCTGTTTTAACCACGGGGGGCACGGGGAAACATATTATACGAAGTTTTAGAGAATCCTCAACAGATTTTTTATTGGGGAAACCAAATCAATGCAGTTTTTCAAAAACAATCGGGAGGTCTGTTTTGGGGATCACTTTTATATGAAAGGGATATGTCAGCTTTTGCACGGTGAACAAATTCGGCACAGGAACTGTTTCCCGGTAATAGATCACCACTCTTTCGCCAATGGTAATATTTGAAATGGTGATTTTGTGGCCGGCCATATATCTTTCGCCGGCAAACACAGCCGTGACCATAAACACTTTAAAATCAATGTAAGGGATGGTTGTGACTGAATCCATCTCTCTTGCGTGAAGCTGCCATATTTTTTGCCATGTCTCCTGATCCCGAATCATGACATTCTTCGCTTTCTTGACCCCGCTGTATTCTCCTGTCCATTCCAAACGCGCCTGAGTCTCAATACCAACAGGCGGCCCCATCACAAGAGTTCTGGCGGGCTTTGACGCAGAGCGCCGCCCTCTGGCGAGTTCTATTCTTTCCTCTGGCGCGGCTGTGAAACCTGATCCGCCATACCTATGCATTTGGAAGGGCTTCTCCTTTTCAAGTGATTCCGAAGATTTTTGGTTTTTGCGAAAGGAGGCCTGAACAAGATCGGTTTGTCTCTCTTTTTTCGTGGAGATGACAGGCCTGTCTTTTTCCTGGCGGTCTCCAAGTCGTCCCATTGGGCTTCCAGGCTGAATCTGTTTTATCGCTGAGACCTGCGTCTTCAGCGCTTCTCTTTTGCTCTTGGCAACACCCTTGCGCAGCGCCGCATGAGGGACCAAGGAATCAGATGCGCTTTTTTTGCGGTCTTTAAAAGAAGCTTGGCTTTTTAACCCCACAGAACTTTTATTCTCATTGATGGCCTTCATAGGCACTTCAGGCAATTTTGATTTTTGCATGATGAAAACAACCACAGCAATCATAGAAGCCGCTGCCACAGTCTGCAAGGTCAAAATCCAGCGTCTGGAAGCCTTTGACTCGGATTCTTCCATTTCCTGCATGATTTCATTATAAAAATCAGGCGGCGGTTCAAACGTGGGACTCTCTTTGAACCACACCTGAAGGGTCTTGTATTCCAGGTATTGGGGCAGGCATATTTTACAGGATTCCAGATGCTGCTTGATCTGCTGTTTGTTCTCTTTTGACAAACGCTCATCCAGATAATCCGACAATCTTTCCTGTGTTCTTTGGCATATAATAGGCGTAATCATACAGGCTCCGTTAAAGAAAACTTGAGAAGGCCTCTCAAATGCTCCCGTCCGCGTGCTATTCTGGATTTGACTGTTCCAATCGGAATCACAAGAAGCCTGGCAATCTCTTCATAGGGCTTGTCTTCTGCTTCTCTTAAAATCAAGACCGCACGCTCTTCAGGATCCAACTGCTTCAAAGCATTCTGCAATAGACGCTGACGTTCCTCCAATTCCAGGGCGCCGTCCAAAGGCTTGTCCACCCCAGGGGGGTCATAGAATTCTTCCTCATCATCTTCATTTTTCCGCCAAAAGCACAACCTCTGAAAAATGGAACGCTTGCTTTTGTCCCGCAGCTTGTTCTTCCATAAATTCACGCAGATCCGGTACACCCACGTGGCAAAGCTGGATTCCCCGCGAAACTGATCAAAGCTTTTATACGCCCGTATAAATGTTTCCTGCGCCAGGTCCTGCCCCT
>JANQER010000086.1 GCA_028278255.1 Elusimicrobiota bacterium
AAGAACCTTTTCCACCCGCCCGTCTTTTACCTCAAAACCAGACACACTCTGCCCAAGGCCGATAATGCCGTCCTGCCGCTTCAGATAACCCGGCAATTCCACCGGCCAAAGCTTTCCCAGGCTGACCAGGGAATACCCCAAAGCCCTGTCAGCATCTGAACCAAAAAAACCCTGCTTCAACACAACAGCCAAAGCCTGTGCGCAAGCTGTTTCAGCGCGCTCATTCAAAGTGGCCAAACACAAAGGATGCCAAAAAGACCACCTTGTCCCGCGCGGCTGACGCAAACGGTCCAGCCACTGTGACACAGTCAAATGCGACAGATCGCGTTTATGTGTCAATCGAAAAAAAGCAAAGCCCTTCATCAAAGCCAGCTTATCCCCTAGGGATAATTCTCTAAAACCAAACAAGCCTTTTAAAATGCCTGTGGAAAACGGCCAAATCGGGAAATCCAATTTTGATCTGCCGTTCAAAGGCGACACAAAGGGAATGCAAAAATGCGGCAAAAACTTCAGACGGTCTTCCACCTTAAGGCGCTGCAAAAAACAGCGGGTCTCATGATAGCAGCCCATGAAAAGATGCTGGCCGTTGTCCACCTCTTCTTTTGTCACGCCGTCCCGAAAAGAAGAAGTGCGTCCGCCAATGGTGGGCCGCTGATCCAGCAAAGTCACACTCACCCCGGCTTCAGTCAAAGCCGAAGCCGCTGCTGCCCCCGCAACCCCCCCGCCTATCACAACAGCATGTTTTTGTTTCATACAAATATCTCTAAATCATAAAAGTAATAAGGTATGAAATATTAGCATTTCAATTTTCAATTTCCAATTTCTAATTTCCATTCTTCTTGATTATTTTCTATAATCTCTCATTATGAGTGAACAAAAAAAACTTTTGATTGTTGATGATGACCCCAATGTGCACGCGATCCTGAAAATGACCTTTGAAAAAGAGGGGTTTCGGGTATTTTGCGCATTGGATGCCATGCAGGGACCTATGGTGGCCAGGCAATCCCAGCCAGACATTATTCTGTTGGACATCATGATGCCTGCCGGCGGCGGGATTGCCGTTTACAACAGGCTCAAGCAATTCAACAACACCTTTTCCATCCCGGTTATTATCTACTCCTCCACCCTGAAACACCAAATCAGAGCCAATTTCCCTCAAATTGATGAAATCCCCTTTCTGCAAAAACCCGCTGACCTCACTGTCCTGATTCAAACTATCAAAGACAACCTCCGCACAGCTTAAACACGGGAAAAATTCATTTCCGAATGTAAACCTTTAAACAAAATCCATTGGATAAAATGATTTATTGATCGTATTTCGTCCAAAACATCAAATATTTGTTAACAATCCTATTGCGGGGTTAATGCAGGGACTGACGTGGCCTATAATTAATAGTGAATGACGACTATGAGCGTGGGAGACAATTATGAGTGACGATAAAAAAAAGATTCTGATCATTGATGATGACCCAGACATTCACAGTATTGTGGGAATGACACTGAACAAAGTGGGTTACCAGGTCCATTCAGCTTTGGATGCCATGCAAGGTCCTATGAAAGCCAAGCAAGCGCAGCCTGATCTGATCATACTGGATATCATGATGCCTGCCGGCGGCGGGGTCTCTGTTTATAACAGACTCAAACAGTTCAACAATACTTTTCAGATCCCTATTGTAATATACTCAGCTGTGTCGCCGGACCAAGTCAAAGAAAAACTGCCGAATGCGGAAGGCGCCACTGTCATGACCAAGCCTGCCTCATTGGATGAAATCCGTCAAACCGTGAACAGAATTGTCAAAGGCCAATGATAAACGTGTAAAGAAGGAAAAAGAGGGAAAAGCATTATAAAAACCATTATTGTTTTTACCCATTTTTCCCTTTTCCCTTCTTTACACGTTTGTCATTCCCAATATTTTTTTGACTTTTGCGCGCAACACAGCCCCTTCAAATGGTTTTTGAAGAAACCCGACAATGTTACCGCTCCCGGAAGAATTGAACAGATCCTGAATATTGCTTTTGGCTGTACAGACCAAAATCGGGATTTTCCTGGTTTCCTCGTTCTCGTATAAACGAGCAGCAGTGGTATAACCATCCAGCACAGGCATCATAATGTCCATCAGGATCAAGTCCGGCTTTTCGCGTTTCACATATTTCAGACATTGTTCCCCGTCGGACACAAACTTCATAAAATACCCGTCCTGCTGCAGAATAAGCGAAATAATATTCGCTGCCTGCGTATCATCTTCCACAACAAGGATGGATGGCACATTCAAAGGTAGTCCCATAAAAAAATTGTATAAGCTTTCAAAAATATTGTCAAAACAAAAAATAAAAATATTTGAAAAAATCGCTCCAGGAATTGTATACTTAATAAAGTCACTTACTTTTCATCTAGGAGGCCTCACATGCTCAAGAAACAAGGGATCCTATTGTCATTGGTGGGATTCGCTCTCATGCCATTTATTGCGGGATGCGCTCAGATTGTCAGCTCCGGGATTATTTCATCCAACAGCACAATACCAGCCACCATTGAAACCCTGCGCCCGGGATTTCCAATATACAAAAAGAATTACAAAGTCCTCGGACAAGCAGAAGGAAAAGCCACAGCCACAAACGTTTTGGGGTTGTTTGCTTTTGGCAACGGCGGTATTAACATGGCTTATGAACGGGCCTTGCAGCAATACCCTGAAGCGGATATGCTCACAGATGTTCATGTGGACCAAAAATACAACAGTTTCCTGGTGTTCTTTTACAGTCAAACAACGATTGTCAAAGGGAAAGCTGTTCAGCTATTGGAAAGAAAGAAGAGATCCAAAAAACGCGTTAAAAAAGCCGCTAAACAGGAAACCATGCCTGACACCAAATCAGCTAAGAAAAACGCTCCCAAAAACACAGTATCAGATGAATGGTAAATAAAGAGAAAACCAGCCGTCTCCCCTCTCCCGTAAACGGGAGAGGGCTTCGAGCCTTCGGCTCGAAGGGTGAAGGCCGCGTCAACAAAAATAAAATCGGCAAAATGTCATTTGTATTTTAATCCGCTCACCTATCCTCAGTATCCATATCCGGATGTATTTGCATCTCCGGCGGAACAGCAGGACTGTTTTGAGGCGCTCGTTTCTGCATTAAATCCTTGTATTTATTTTGCCGGTTTTGCAATTGATTCTTATTTTTCATTTGTCGCTTTTCCATAAATTCTTTATTCATGCGTCTGACTTTTTCCATGTTTT
Source organism: Elusimicrobiota bacterium (assembly GCA_028278255.1). Taxonomy (GTDB): domain Bacteria; phylum Elusimicrobiota; class Elusimicrobia; order FEN-1173; family FEN-1173; genus JANQER01. Next base: position 3,228 of record JANQER010000086.1, read on the forward strand.
TCCTGTAACCTTCCACACGTCTATTAAACAACTCAGCTATATTTTTCCTGTAATCAGCGAATTCAGCGGACAGGCCTGATGGCTTTTCAAGAGCCTGGCCTGACAACACCTTTGTCTGTGTGTTCTCTCTCACCTTCACAGAATCAGACCCCTGACCGTTCACAGCCTGAGCCTCCACAGCGCCGTCATAAACCGCCAAATGTGTGGTATCAGAAGAATGATCCACCACAAAAACCGTCCCGCGCACTGCACCGGCGCAAAGAGGCGTGTTCATATAAAACTTGGCTTTCCCATGCTTGTTTTTCTTCTTCACATTGCTGAGCACCCGCCCATTAAACAAATCAAACACAAACTCGCGAAATGTTCTTTTTTGCCGGCTTTTCTGAATGGTAATGAATGAATTCTTTTCAATTTTCAAAGCAGTCCCGTCATTGAACACAACTTCAGCGCTGCCAGTGGGTCCGGTTTTGATTTTTGCGGACTCATAGCATTCCATGCCTTTCTCAGCTTTTTCCCACTCAGACGTAATAGCGGTCTTCACCTGGACCTTTCCCTGAGCAGAAGTGATCACAGCTGTCATTCGACGCTGCGCTGCCTGCAACTGCAAAAAACCGCAAATAACCGCCAAACACAATCCAAGTAAAAATTTTGTTGGTCTTATTTTCATATAAAAACTCCTAATCCATATATGCTATTTCTATATCTCCATTGGACGGAGGCAAACAACGCCCCCGCATGGAAATATATTACCAAAATCATGCGGCCGTGGTAATGACTCAAATTATATAATCACGCACCCCTCTCCATTGAGGGGGCTGACGACACTGGTCAGCCCCCCCATATAATTTATACATATCATATTCCGCCCAATGGAATATTTTGATAAAATATGGCGGTACCGGTCAGGGTCCGCCATATATAGCAGCGGCATGGCCGTGCTATT
>JANQER010000272.1 GCA_028278255.1 Elusimicrobiota bacterium
ATATCTTTTTGCATTCATGTTTCTAATCTGTGTCATCTGCGTAATCTGTGGATAATAAAAAGAATCTTTTTACCCACAAATTTTGTTAACGAGGCTAAAAAAACAATAACCAATCACCAAGAGACAATAACCAAATAATAACCAATGACCAATATTCAATAACTAAACAAGTTACAATCACCAAGAGGCAATAATCAAAGAAAGGCCAAATCCCTGGAAATTCAAATATGCAAAATGAAAAATTTAAAATCTGCAAACATCTGTTTTATCGTCTAAGTTCTAAAATATTTTTGGCAAAATGTTCAAAAAATTAATACCTTTTTTAAAATATGGGGATTTTTCTGATGTTTATATGGAAGAATCTTCTCTGGTTTCTCTCCGGCTGGAAGATAGAAAACTTCAGGATGTTGTTCAGGGGCGCTCTTCAGGCCTGGGAATTCGGTGTTTAGACGGGTCAAAGACCCTTTACGGGCATTTGGATGCTTGTCACCCTGTGTCACAGGGGCTTTTGGATAAAGAAAAGCATTGTGTGGCGGACTTGTCTCGTCGTTTGACCAGGTCTTTGCCTTTGAAGAGAAAAAAAGTCATTTGTCTTAATGAACAGTCTCAGCCCTCTTATTCAAACATTCAAATCAATCCTGTCCGGATTCCCTTAAGTCAAAAAGCGGCTTTGTTAAAAAGAACTGAACAAGCAGCGCGTGTGGCCCCGTGCGTGCGGCAGGTCAAGGTGTCTTACGGGGAGCGCATTAAATCTGTTGTTTGTTTTCATTCCGAAGGAAAAGTTGTTCAGGAACAGAGAATTTATGTTGTTTTAACAGTGATGGTCACTGCTGAAAAGAATGGGGTTTTGCAGACAGGTTATGAAGCAATAGGCGGTTTGTCCGGATATGAGCTTTTTAACCAATCCAAGCCGGAAAAAATAGCAGGGATAGCGGCCAAAAGAGCTGTGGCCAAACTCAAGGCCCTTCCCGCTCCCCTTGGGGAAATGCCTGTGGTGATTTCTTCTCAGGCCGGGGGGACTCTGATCCATGAAGCCATTGGGCACTCCTTGGAAGCAGACACTGTTCAGGACGGGTCGTCTCCGCGGTTTGCCGGGAAGATCGGGAACAAGGTGGCGCATGACAAAATCACTGTGTTGGATGATCCCACCTTGCCGGGAAAGAGGGGGTCATTTGTTTTCGATGACGAAGGCAGTCCTGCTCAACGGACGGTTTTGGTGGAGAATGGGGTATTAAAAACATACCTGTACGACCGTGTCACAGCGCGCAAACACAAGCGCGTTTCCAATGGGCATGGCCGCAGGGAATCCTATGCGCATAAGCCGATTCCGCGCATGTCCAATACTTTTGTGGCCCCTGGCCAGGATGCGCCTGCGGATATATTGAGATCTTTGGACCGCGGGTTGTTTGTGACGCGTATGGGCGGGGGTCAGGTCAATACCGCCACAGGTGATTTTGTGTTTGAGGTGGGGGAAGGGTTTTGGGTGGAAAGCGGGACAATCAAGCATATGGTCAGAGGCGCTAATTTGCTGGGCAATGGGCCTGATGTGCTGCAGTCCATAGATCTTGTGGGGTCTGACATGGGGTGGTCCATCGGTACCTGCGGGAAAGAAGGCCAGGGCGTTCCTGTTTCTGACGGTATCCCAACCCTGCGCGTGCCCAAGATGGTGATTGGCGGCGCAAAATAACTTTTCGTACATTACTGTAGGGAACGGTCGCGACCGTTCCCTACAGACAACATTGTTTTAGAAACGCACTGTGGCTTTGGCGAAATAACTCCGGCCTGGCCGGGACACATCAAAAACCGTGGGCACCATGCGCGAACGTGCCATCCCGATGTTTGTCACTTCATACCCTTCGTTAAACAGATTCCTGACAGTGAATGAGATGTCCAATGCATTGTTCGGGAGGAAGTTCTTAAACAGTATAGTGGTGTCCACAAGGGTGAAGGCTTCTGCCTTTTTTATTTTATACAGAGGATGATCTGTGGGGCGCGGCCTTTCTGTGGCATGATACGCATTGCATCCCCAGTTGACGCGGTTTTCAAACATGTTCCAATTGAATCCCACATGTGTTTTGCTGACAGGCTGATCATATATTTTGTATTTCACACCCATGTTTTTTTCCTCAGCGTCCAGCCAGGCATGGCTCATGTACACTGAGAAATTGGTGGACAGAAGATATTTCATTTCCAATTCAGTCCCCTGCACTTTGGCGCGGCCGGAATTGGCATCAATGGTGGTGAACCATGTTGTGCCGGAGCTGCTGACATACGAATAAGTGGTCCCGGTGATGAGTCCGTGCATGATATTGCGGAATGCCGTGAGATTAAGCATGAGTTTGTCATTCATGAGCAATGTGTTGAAATTAACCTCTGTGGTTTCCACTTCTTCAGCTGTTAATGGGGGAGCACCGTACCGGAGTCTTGTGGAATCAGAAGTGTTGTGTTTTTCAACCACTGTGGGCGCTCTGAAAGCTGTGGCATACAAGACTTTGAGGGACGTATAATCAGAAAACGCATACACAACGCCGAATCTGGGATTAAAGGCATTCCCAAAGTCAGTGTATTCGTCATGCCGGCCGCCCAAGACCACATCCATTTTGTCTCCCAGTGCAATGAGATCTTGGAAATAGAAACTCCTGTTGATTCTCATGACTTCTCCAGAATTGGCTGAGTGCCAGTATTCATCGCCCCAAGGCGTGTAGGCAGAACTGGATGATTGATAGTAGCGGTCTGTGCCTCTGGAGGTGTGTTCCACAAAAGACCATCCCAGCAAGATATTGTGGATGTTGAATAATTTGGTCTGGTATTTGATATCAGCCCCGTCAACCACCATAAAAAATGAATGGTCTTTGCGGCTTCCGTTTTGCAGAATATCATCAATGCCGTCGCTGGTGGAGTATGTGCTTGTGTCAAAAGAGTCCCACACGCCGTCTCCGTCGGTGTCTCTTCCCCAGCGCACGCCGTCCACATAAGATTGGTCTATATAGGATTGGGTGAGGTCATCATGCCAGCCTTTGATGGAGAATTTACCCCATGATTCGAAATCAAAGCTGATGCCGGTTTCTATAGACCAATTGTCATCAAAATAAGTACTCGGATGATCTGTTAAGTAGGCTCTGTTTTGGTTGGTGAGCATTTCAAAAGCGGTTTCTTCCTGACGATAGCGGAAATAGGCATTTTTGTGTTCAAACAGGATGTCTGCTGTTTGGAAGAATTTTCCTTCCCAGCCCGGCCCAGGGGTGTTGGTTTGCGCTCCATAAAGACCATGGCTGATCATGCGCGGGTCCCAGTATTCGCGCTGCCTGTCATTTTCTATAATGGAATCGCGGGATCCAATGGTGTCGAATTTTTCAAAAATAAACCGATAGCCTGAGTCTTCGTTGAGCTGGCTGCCAGCCACCACTGAAGTGTGAAAGGTTTCATTTGTGCCGCCGCCTGCCGTGACTTCACACCCATCCAAATCCGCGGGTTTTTTGGTGATAATATTTACGACCCCGCCCATGGCATGGTCTCCGTAAATAGCAGAGCCAGGACCCCGGATAATCTCCACTTGTTTCACGCCGGCCAATCCCCAGCTGTGCCAGTTGCCGTTTCTGGGCACGTTCATGGTATGACCATCCACCATGAAAAGAACTTTTCCATTGTCATCATCATTCCGGAGCGCGCGCATGGTGACAATGTTGTCCATAGTGGTGCCGTGCTGGACTTCCACGCCCACCACATAGTTCAATAGTTCTCCCAATGTTTTGGCGCCCAAAAGCGCGATTTCATCTTCTCTGAGCACGGTCATAATACTGGGCGCCCGGCTCATGGACTGTTCAATCAATGTGGATGTGACCACCACGGGGATATCCGTGAACAAAAGTTCTTCAAGGCCTTCTTCTTCTTGTCCTTCTGTGGCCCATACAGGTATTCGTGCAACACTTATTGTTAAACAAACAGACACCAGCAAGCTGAATAATTTCTTTAACATAATATCCTCCTGTCATCCATCATTGATGAATTTTTTATCTACATATGCCTTTGCCTTGGCACAAAAAAAGATCTTCAACCTTAATACAGCGGGTCTGGCTTGGCAAATCCCATAACGCGCATACTTCTTTATATTGGGTGTTGCGTGGATTGTCAATAGAAAAATGAAGATCATTTTTTTGGGAGGCGAGGTTTTTTTTTGATCGGTTTTTTGTCGACGGGAAAAGCATTGGTTCCCTTTGTTTTAAAATTCTGTTATGATGTGGCATTTATGAAATGGTCCTATTCCAGAATCAATTCTTTTTCTTTTTGTCCCAAAAAATACCAGTTCAGGTATGTGTTGGAGATTGCAGTGCCCCAAAAGCCTGAATTGGCTTTTGGCGTGGCGCTTCATGCCGCATTGGAGAAAAATTTTCTTCATAAGATTGTGTCTCGTGAGGACATGCCTTTAAAGGAAGTTTTGCAGGCTTTTTATGAGGCTTTGGAACAGGCGCTGGTTAATGTGTCGGACGAAGCCTTGTTTGGTCCGACAGATCCTCTTTATTTGCGCAGCATGGGCGAGAATTTTTTGGAACAGTTTATGACAGAAAGAGCGCCTGCTCTTCAGCCGGCGCCGCGCGGAGTGGAGACGTTTTTTAATCTTCCTTTGCCTGGATCACATGAAATGACCGGCAAGTTTGATCTTTTGGACACGCATTGGGTATTGCATGATTTTAAAACTTCTAGTAAACCTTACCATGCGCACAAGGCCGATAAGACACAGCTCGTGATTTATGCCTGGGCTTGTGAGAGGATGTTTGGACGTGCGCCCAAAGCCATTTGTTTTGATGTATTTGTGAAAGGGGATGGTTCTGAGGGGATGGTGGCGCTGCAGGCGCCATTGTTTTTTTCTGTGCCTGATCCGTCAGAAATGGCCAGGGTTGCTGATAACCTATATAAGCAAATTGAAAAGATATTGGAAGTTCAGTCCAGTGGTGTTTTTCCGCGTTCTTTTATGCCGCTTCGGTGTCATTGGTGTGAGTTTCAGAAAATGTGCGTGTCCTCCTGGGAAGAAGCCGGCAAGCCTCCGCCTCAGCGTATAAAGATGGCACCAATCGTGTGATATTCAAAATCAACTTGTCATAGGGAACGGTCGCGACCGTTCCCTACAGACGAGAAGAGGTTTTTGAAAAATAGGGAATGAGTGATTTGATCTTCACAATGGCTTCTTCTGCGTATTCTTCGCCGGCTTTGATGATCTCAGGGGCACGGTGGAATTCCGACCAGGTGAATTCAGACAGGTCAGGGGCAAGCACCATGTGCGCGGGTTCAGCCCGCGTTTGCGAAATGCCGAATTGCATGGTGTATATGGTTTTGAAAAGAACTTCCAGAATATGAGGGCCTTTCCAATAATAAGAGGAATACCGGCGCCGGTTGGCCCGGCTGGTAAAGCGTTTTTCACCCGGCTTTGTGGTGAGATTGGCGGATATAAGAATGTCAGCGCCCATAGAGGCAATGAGAGAGGTGGGCACAGGATTGACCAACCCGCCGTCCACTAGAAAATGTTCATTGAGAAAGAACGGCTGGAAAAAGAACGGCAGGGACAGGGACGCGCGCACCGCATCAGCCACACGGCCTTGTTTGAGAATGATTTCTTCTCCTGTCATGATGTCCGTGGCCACGCAGGCAAAGGGATTGGGAAGCCCGTCAAAAGTGATGTCTCCTAATATGGATTTGAGGAATTTGTGCACGTTTCGCCCTAAAATAAGGCCCTGCCAGGGGAGCGTGAAATCAGCCAGGTGCATGAGTTTTTTTTTGGTGATGGTTCGTGCAATATGATCCATTTCATCCGGTGTTTTTCCCAAGGCATAAAAACTTCCCATCAGAGCGCCCATGGAGGTGCCTGCCAGAATGTCCGGATAAATGCCATGACGTTCCATGACGCGCAATATGCCGATGATTGAATACCCCAAAGCCGCGCCTGAGCCCATGGCAAATCCAATGCGAAACCCGGTGAGTTCCCGCGCCAATCTGTTCATCAGCCGTCTGGCAGGATGGTCATGCGCCGGCAAGAGTGTTGTCCGATTCTGGGCTGTTTGGTTGATGAGAGAGGAATTCCACGGAAGCCTGAAATGGGCTGTGGAGGCTTTGGCTGAGGCCGTGCCTTGTGTGAAGACAATGTGAAAGATTTTTCTAGGGGGCGGCATGATGTCTGCAGGAATGGCCGCAGGGGCTTCTTTTTCATAAAAGATTAATTTGTCTGATTCTTCAATAATCGGGCGTATGATTTTGATGTGATTTAAGGGCAGAACAATCAGGATAAAATCATAGTTTTGTCTGAGAACAGTGAGAAAAGGATAAAGCGCGCTGAAAAGCTTGCCTGCCATGATGGGCAGCGGGAGGCTGATGAGTTCCAGGCCTGAAGAATGATGAGAGGCGAGTTTTTGTAAAATATCAGGAGATTGCAGGTCTTTTTGTTGGAGAGAGGCTTCTCCTATTCGAACCGGTTGTTCCCCAAGCGCTTTTGTCAAGAGACCGGATTCCTCATCCAGTATGTCCAGAAGAAGCACACGCCTGCGGGATTGCTCGGCCATGGCCACTGCCAAATTGGCGGTGAAGACCAGGCGGTCGGATAAAGGGAGAAAACTGGCCAGAGAATAGATTTTCGATGAGGGCGCAGCAGGCGCGGTTTTTGTTTTGGTGGTTTCCAGGAGTCTTGAGGATAAAATCCGCGAGATGTGGATGGCCATGGTGGAAAGCTCTTTGAGGAGCACGTCAAAGTCTTTTTTGTATAACACCAGGAGTTCCACAGTGGAATCCACAACAGCTGTGACAAGGCGCGGTTCTCCGGTGAGCAGGCACATTTCTCCCAGGACATCTCCCTGGCCCAGGTAAGCCAGGGTTTTTTCCTGGTGTTTTTCGGTTTTGGAGATCAGGATTTTTCCGGACCGAATCAGGTAAAGGGCGTCGCCTTCGTCTCCTTGATGAAAAAGCGTGGCGCCTTTGGGCAGAGACAGGGCTTGGATCTTTTCAAGAAGACGGCGCAGCTCCTCTTCTGTGAATCCGGAAAAGAAGAATATTTTTCGCAGGAACGGCGTCCAGTTTTGAGAAAGAGGCATAGTGGATTTTTGATTTTAGATTGCCGATTTTTGATTTTAAAACCTTAAATTACGATACCCCTTAAATGATATTTTGTCAATTGCCATTCAAAAATGGTAGAATTCTAGCCATTAGATTGATACAAGCTTTGTTTTCAATCAAAAATAGGCAATCTAAAATCAAAAATCCAACAACATGAAATACACAGCACCGCGTGGTACGCGTGATTTAAAAGACAGAGAAGCACAGGCTTTTCAGGCCTTGGAAGAGTCAGCCCGCCGGATTTTTCAGCGTTATGGGTATGAAGAGATCCGTACGCCTGTTTTTGAGAATGTGGAATTGTTTAAACGGGCCGTCGGCGATACCACGGATATCGTTGAAAAAGAAATGTACGTTTTTGAAGACCGTGGAGGCCGGAAACTGGCTTTGCGTCCGGAAGGAACAGCCGGGATTGTGCGGGCTTATTTGGAACATGCCTGGGATAAGTCCGGCGGGATTAAAAAGCTTTTCTATATTGGGCCGATGTTTCGGGCGGAACGTCCGCAGGCAGGGCGTTATCGTGAGTTTTGGCAGATCGGCGCTGAGTTTTTTGGCAATCCATCTGCGCAGGCGGATGCTGATGTGCTGCTGCTTCTGCAGGATCTTTTGGCGGCCAGTGGTCTGACAGAGGTCAAATTTTTGATCAATTCCATTGGCTGCGCTGCGTGCCGGCCTGTGTTCAGGGAAGCCCTGCTGAAGTATTTAGACAGCAAGCAGGGATGTTTGTGTGATGACTGCAAAAGAAGGCTGGCGCGGAATCCTTTGCGGTGTTTGGATTGTAAGAAAGACATGGCGCATTTTTCAGATGCGCCCAAAATGCGCGATTCTCTTTGCGGGGCTTGCCAGGCCCATGATCAGGAGTTGAAAGGCCTTTTGACATCTGTCCAGTTTCCTTATGAAGAAGCCCCGTGTCTTGTGCGCGGATTGGATTATTACAGCCGCACTGTGTTTGAGATCACCGCCCCTGGTTTGGGCGCACAAGATGCTTTGGGCGCCGGCGGCCGTTATGATTCATTGGTCAAAACACTTGGCGGCCCGGATATTCCAGCCATTGGGTTTGCTTTGGGCATGGACCGCATGGCAAGCGCCAAATATGGTGATTCTTTGAGCGCGGGGATACAGCCAAATGCGTGTTCCCGCATTTTTGTGGCCCTGGCCGGGCAGGGCACTGGGATGACAGGGTTTCGAGTTCTTCAGGATTTGCGCAAAGCCGGTTGCACAGCTGAGATTGGCGCGCCGGGAAAAAGTCTGAAGGCACAGATGCGTTGGGCAGATGCCTGGAAAGCCGGATTTGTGGTGATTGTGGGTGAAGAAGAATTGAAAAGAGGAAGAGTGATATTAAAAAATTTGCAAAAACACGAACAAAAAGAAATAGAAATAGAGAATTTGAAATCGGAGATTGAAGAGCAAAGAGAAAAATCGTAGGGGCGGGCCTCCCTTAAACAGGGACCATGTCTAGTTGTCAGACCCATTTAAAGAGTTGGGTAAAACCTTAAA
>JANQER010000291.1 GCA_028278255.1 Elusimicrobiota bacterium
AGACATTCTCAAGCTCATTCGCCGTATGGGCAGGGAAACTTTTGAACGGTATTTTCTGCGCGCTGAAGACAATATATCAGTGCAAGAGCTGCCAGCGGCCTGCGGCATCACTGAAGCTGAAGTCAAACGCGTGCAGGATTTCCTTTTGGCGTTTTCCGTGCGCGCTGAATTTTTTGATGTGTCAACGCGCACTTCTGTCGGAGGGGACACGCTGCCGTCAGGTGTGATGGGAAGGCACATCACGCGTTTGGCCCGGCTGGATGTGATGGCGGACGGTGAGATTTCATTTGAGCTCATGTCCCCTCATTTGGGGCGCGGCCGGTATGACATTCAATATGATCATTTTCAGGCGCTCACCAAAAGCGCCACACTGACGCCTGAAGAAAAGCGCCATTTAAAAGCTTTTATCAGAAGGCTGGAGCTTATCAATTGGCGTCAGAACACACTGTTTCGGATTTTGGATATGCTTTGCCACGCGCAGAGATACTATTTGCAAACAAAGGACACCTTAAAAAAAACAGTGCTGTCGCAAAGACAAATGGCGCGGCATTTAAGCGTGGCCCCTTCGACGGTGAACAGGGCCATTCAAGACCGCAGCATTGTGCTGCCTTGGGAAGAAGAAGTGTTATTGGAAGAACTTTTCTGCCTCAGGAAAGACCTTTGTTTGGATGTGCTGGGTGACGGAGAGATCAAAGACCCGCATTTGATGGAAAAATCAGATATTAAAATCCAGGAATATTTGCGCACATCCGTGGGCATTGTGGTGCCCCGCCGGACAGTCAACACCTATAGACGCCTGATGGAAAAAGCAGAGTCAGATCAAAAAGAACACAAAGACAAGGAACAATAAACCAAAAGGACAACACATGGCCGACATGGAAGACCCGCACAACAAAAAATCCAGTCAAGACCCGGCCGCAGAGCATCTGCCTGATGCCCTGGCTGAGATTGAAAGAGAACGCCGCAAAGTGACCACACTGCGCCGTTTGCTGGTGGACCAAAGAGACAAAGCCGCTGAGGCAATTCGCCGGAAAAGGGAAGAAAACGAAGAAGCCGTCAAAAAACAACAGGCCGAAGAAAAAACACTGGCGTCTCTGCGGGATGAACTCAAAAAAGCAGAAGAAAATTTACGCGCCAAAGAGGCGGAGCGGCAAAAAAAACTGGCGGATCATGTGCCGCCGGAAGCCGGGGGGATGCAAAAGGACTTGGACAGATCCCGCGCCATGATCAAGTCTTTCCGAAAGCAATTGACAGATGAACGAGAAGCCGCAGCTGTTCGTTTGCGGGAAAAAATCGAGCAAGAAACAACAAAATTTCAAGAAAGCTTAGACAAAGAAAAAAGCGCTGTTGCTGAGCTCAAAAAACAGCTGGAAGACAAAATCGAATTGCTGTCCTCTTTGCAAAAAAACCAGCCCAAAGAAGAATTCAGCGAATCCATGGTGTCTGTGTACGAAGAGCCATCCGCCAGGCCGTCGCCGGAGGTCCTGTGGCAGGAACAAGAAAAGATGCTCAAGGAACAGATCAACACCTGGCATGAGGCGGTTCAAACAAAAGAACAAGAAATCAACCGGCTGCAGAACCAATTTTCAAATGACATCAATTCCCTCAACAAAGAACTGGCAGAAGAAAAGCGCGTCCTGGAAAAGATCAAAACCGAATCCGATCAGCAGATTCAGTCCCTCAAAGCTGACAACGCCCGCCAGCAAAAAACTCTGGACGCCAAAGAAGCTGAGCTGGACCAGCTGCGCCGGGAATTGGCTTCTTCTGCAGCACCCAAAAGTGAATCATATTCCGCACAATTATTGAAAGACCGGAAGGACCTGGAAAACAAAATTCAGGCGCTTGAATCTCAATTGGACAAAGAACGCCAAGAGATTGGGCGCAAAAGCGCAGAAATTGCTCAGTTGCGCGTGAAGCTTTCTGAGGCGCCGGTGTCCATGGCCCATGAGCTGGAAAAAGAGCGTCAGGCTTTGCAAAAAATACAGCAAAATTTGGAGCAAAGAGCTCAAGACACACTCAAGCAAATGGAGTGGTGGCGGTCAGAAGCCCAGGCCAAACAGACAGAAATCAATTCCATTCAAACCAAGACTCAAGAAGACACCTCTGCTCTGCAGCACACCCTGTCTGAGGCACAGCAGGAAGTGTCTGCCTTAAAAGCCGGATTGTCCCAAAACCAGGAAAGACTGCACGCCGAGGGAGAGTGGAAATCAAAGCTTGAGGACAAGCAAACAGAGCTGGAGGACATGCGTTCCCGGCTAACGGAAGAAGTCCGGTCTTTGCGGCAGGATTTGGACCACGAACAGAACAATATAAAGGCGCTGAAAAAAGAATGGCAAGACAGAGAATCCAGGCTTCAGTCGGATAAAGAGCACTGGCTCAAGCGCAGAGAGGAGCTGGAATCTGAAGTCAATTACCTGCAGACCCAGGTGGGATGTCTGCAGATAGACCTGCAGAATGCGCAGGCAGCTGCTGACAACCTCAAAAAAGAATTTGATGAAAAAGGGCAGGTGTCCCAAGATCTGCAGGCAGAAGTGGACAAGGCCAACAGGGCTTTGGCTGACCGGGAAGCTGATTTCCGTTTGCGGTTGGAAAAAATGTCTCAAGAATCAGCGCAATTCAATGACCGGGTGGACAAAGAAAAAAAGCAGCTTCAGCAGGATCTTGACGCTGAACGACAAAAAGTCGCTTCAATGGTTCAGGCTCTTGAAGAAAAAACCCGCATGATTGAAGAGAAAAACAAAGCAGAGGGACATCAAGACCGGGTGTTAGAACAAAAGAGCGAGCAGCTTGAGCAAAAAGAAAAAGCCTTGGAACAAAAAACCAAGGACATTGAGCAAAAAGACCGGACATTGGAAGAGCGCAGTCAATTGGCCGAACAAGAAGCCAGGACCCTGGCACAAAAGAGTGAACAGCTTGAGCAAAAAGAGAAGGCGCTTGAACAAAAAACCAAGGACATTGAACAAGAAGACCGCGTGTTGCAAGAACACAGTCAATCCTCGGGACAAGAAGCGCGTGACTTGGCGAAAAAGAGTGAGCAGCTTGAACAAAGAGAGCAAGCGTTTGAGCAAAAGGCCCAATCCCTCCAACAAAAAGACCAGGCTTTGGAACAAAAAGTCCGGTCTTTGAATGAGCAGTTACAGGCTTTTGAACAAAAGAAGCAGTCTCTGGAAAAACAAAGACAGGAGATGGAAGCCAAGATCCATGAACTGACCGAGCAGAACCAATTGCTCGGACACCAGGACCAGGCCATGGAAAAAGCATCTCTTGAGCTGGAAGAAAGAAACCAAACAATCAAATACAAGAATCAGGAACTGGAACACAAAGCATCCGAGATAGAACAAAACAGACAGGTGATCAGACAAAAAGACCAGGAATTGGAGCAAAAAGCCCGGGAATTAGAGGACAAAATTCAGGCGCTTGCGCAAAAAGACCAGGAACTTCAACAAAAAAGCGCTGAATTAGAAGAAAAAAGCCAAGCGCTTTTGTCGCAAGGCGCGCCAAAGGATGTGGCCACAGAGCGCATCAAAGAGCAGGTCAGGCAATTGCAGGAAAAAGTCAAAAATGAAATGGCGATCACAAAAGCCAAACTTCAAGATGAAATCAATATCAATGCTGACTTGGTGGCCACCCTGGAGCAAAAAGAAAAAGTCATAGAGGTCCTCAAGCGGGAAAAAGACCAGATCATCCAGGCTGTTCCGGCCCCGCAAGCCCCTCAAAAGAAAACAATGGAAATCTTCACTCTTCAGCAGGAGCTTGAAGCAGAACGTCATTTGGCTTCTGCTTTAAAAGAAGAATTGCAAAAAAAAGAAGAGTCATTTCGTTTCACTGCCACGCAATGGCGTCAAGCCATTGAAGAAAGAGACAAGGAAATTTCCCGCTTGCGCGCCATGTGGGTGTCAGAACGGCCAACGCCTCAAAAAACCGCAGGACAAAACGTCCCGGAAGAAGCCTCCCCTGTGGGAGCTGCTCCCAGGTCTTCCGGCAAGCCAGTGAGTGAAGATGCCTTGCAGCAAAGAGCCAGAATGCTGGTCACACTGCTGTCCCGCTTCACCAAACCCGACCGCTAGGAGTGAGTCCGACATAAGACTTCGTAGCGAAAATTCGGATGCCGAGCCGAAGTCAAATTTATCTCGTCTGTAGGGAACGGTCGCGACCGTTCCCTATAAGAAAAATTTGGCAAAGGCGCAGGCCAAAAGCCGAAATTGCAGCCGAAAAGACTAAGCTCCCAGCCTCCTAGCCCCTAAATTTTCTAAATTTTCAGGTGAATTGACGGACCTGGATCACTTATGATATAATCACCGAATCAAAAAACTTGTGGATAATCCTCTACAATACTTCAAAAAAACACCAAATCACTGAAAACCAAAGGAGCAATTTATTATGGCTAAAAAGTACGTTTATTTTTTCGGGAACGGCAAAGCAGAAGGCAAAGGCAATCAAAAAGATTTATTAGGCGGGAAAGGCGCTGGTTTGGCTGGCATGTCCAGCTCTGGTGTGCCAGTGCCGCCCGGCTGCACCATCACAACAGAAACCTGCCGTTATTATTATGCCAATAAGAAAAAGCTTCCCAAGGAACTGGCTGCTCAATTCAAACAAGCCATGGACAAGCTCCAAAAATCATTGGGCAAAAAATTCGGGGATTCCAAAGACCCCTTGCTGGTGTCAGTGCGGTCCGGCGCCAAGTTTTCCATGCCGGGCATGATGGACACGATTTTAAACCTGGGCATGAATGATCAGGCGGTCAAAGGTTTGTCAGAGAAAACAGGCAATGCGCGTTTTGCCTGGGACGCTTACCGCCGTTTCATTCAAATGTTCGGCAATGTGGTCATGGAAATTGAAAAAAATGATTTTGAAAAAGAATTGGAATCCGTGAAAGAGGAAAAAGGCGTTCATTTGGACACAGAACTGGACACCGCAGACCTCCAAAAAGTCGTGGACCTTTACAAAAATCTGGTGAAGAGCAAAACCAAGCAGGCGTTTCCGCAGGACCCCTGGAAACAGCTGGAACAAGCCAGAGACGCTGTTTTCAAAAGCTGGATGAATCCCCGGGCCATTTCCTATCGCCGTCTCAACAAGATTCCCGATGACATTGGCACAGCCGTCAATGTGCAGGCCATGGTGTTCGGCAATATGGGCAATGATTGCGGCACAGGCGTTGGCTTTACACGCAACCCTTCCTCGGGTGAAAAAGTGTTTTTCGGCGAGTACCTGACCAATGCGCAGGGCGAAGATGTGGTGGCAGGCACGCGCACGCCAAAACCCATCAAAGAATTGGACAAAGACATGCCCAATGTATACAAGCAGCTTCGTGAGATCACTTCCCGTCTTGAAAAGCATTACCGTGACATGCAGGATTTTGAGTTCACCATTGAAAAAGAAAAACTCTTCATGCTTCAAACCAGAAACGGCAAACGCACAGGCATTGCCGCTGTGCGCGCAGCCGTGGACATGGTGAAAGAAAAATTAATCTCACAGGAAGAAGCCCTGATGCGGATTGAGCCGGATCAGATTGCGCAGCTCTTGTCACCGGTTTTCGATGCCAATGAAAAAGGCGGGGCAGTCAAATCAGGCCGTTTAATGGCCAAAGGCATTGATGCGGGTCCGGGCGCTGCCACAGGACGCGTGGCTTTTACAGCGGACCGGGCAGTGGAAATGAAAAGTGACGGACCGGTTGTTTTGGTCAGGCCGGAAACCAATCCGGATGACATTGAAGGCATGGTCGCGGCTGAAGGCATTTTAACCGCAATCGGCGGCCGCACCAGCCACGCGGCTGTGGTGGCCCGCGGCATGGGCAAGCCTTGTGTGGTGGGCTGCGGTGCTCTTAAAATAGACATTGAAGAAAAAGTCGTGGCTGTGAACGGCACCTCTCTTAAAGAAGGGGATTACATCTCCATTGACGGTTTTACCGGGGAAGTCATCACAGGCCAGGTGCCGACTCTGCCTTCTGAAGTGGTGCGGGTTTTTCGCGGAGAATTGGACAAAAAACAAGCCCCTATGTTTCAATATTTTGAAACCGTCATGAAATGGGCGGATGCCACGCGCAAAATCGGCGTGCGCACCAATGCGGATGTGCCGCGGGACGCGAAAATGGCGCGCGCTTTGGGCGCTGAAGGCATTGGCCTTTGCCGCACAGAACATATGTTTTTTGCGCCTGACAGGCTGCCGTTTATGCAGAAAATGATCTTGTGTGACAATGAAGAGCAGCGCAGGGAATCCTTGGCCAAGCTTCTTCCTTTTCAGAAAGAAGATTTCAAAGGCCTCTTAAAAGAAATGAAAGGGCATGGCGTCACCATCCGCACATTGGATCCGCCTTTGCATGAATTCCTGCCTAAAAATCATGAAGAAGCAAGTATTTTGTCGCAGAAAATCAATGTGCCGGCTGATAGAATCATGCAAAAAACACATGAACTGCATGAATTCAACCCCATGCTGGGGCACCGCGGATGCCGGCTGGGCATTACTTATCCGGAAATCACTGAAATGCAGGTGCGCGCCATTTTATTGGCTGCGGGCGAGCTTCAAAAAGAAGGCATTAAAACCGTGCCTGAAATCATGATCCCTTTGGTGGGCAATGTGAAAGAGTATCAGGACCAGGCAGCTGTGGTGCGCCGTGTGGCAGATGAAGTCAAAAAAGACACGGGCGTCAAAGTCAAATACCTGCTTGGTACCATGATTGAAGTGCCCAGAGCGGCTCTCACAGCCGGTGAAATCGCTGCTGAAGCTGAATTCTTCTCATTTGGCACCAATGATTTGACCCAAATGACGCTTGGTTTTTCCCGGGATGATGCCGGCAAATTCACCAAGGTTTATTTGGACAAAAAAATATTTGCTGATGATCCGTTCCAAACATTGGATCAAACAGGCGTGGGCCGTCTCATGAAAATTGCGGTGGAAGACGGCAAAAAAATCCGCCAAGACATTAAGCTGGGCATTTGCGGCGAGCATGGCGGAGACCCGGAAAGCGTGAAATTCTGCCACCGGGCAGGCTTGAACTATGTGTCTGCTTCTCCTTACCGCGTGCCTGTGGCCCGGTTGGCTGCAGCCCAAGCCGTGATTGAAGGCAAGAAGAAAAAATAATTAAGGGGTCAGTTGCGAAATAGCCTATTGAAGCCCTCACCCTTCACTTCGTGAAGCTCTCCCGTCGGAGACAGGAGAGGGGGCTTGAAGGGAAAAAGCATTTCACAACAGTCCCTTAAGGAATAACCGCGGCTGTTCCTGATTGATGGAAGACCCAAAAACCCCGGCACATCCCATGTCCCGGGGTTTTTGGAAGAAGGGGAAATGGTTGTGACATCCAACGGAAAACCCATTGCGCTTATTTCATCAGCTTCTGAGGAAACATTGGAAGAATCCTTGCAGGCTTTGAGACGGGCCAGGGCCATGATGGCTGTTCAATCCGTGCAGATGGCATCAGTGAAATCAGGCAGACATAGAATCACGGGTCATGAAATCAATGCTGAGATTTTAAAAGTACGTCAGAAACATTTTCCCTCAAAATGAAAATCGTTCTGGGCACCAATGTGATTGTTTCCGGCCTTTTAAACCCTTATGGAGCGCCTGGTTTAATTGTCGACATGATACTGTCTGATCAAATATCATTGCTATATGACGCACGTATTTTGTTGGAATATGAAGAGGTCCTTCTCAGACCAAAATTTGGTTTTGATGAAAAAAGCACCAAGGATTTTATGGAATATGTCAAAGTATCCGGACAGCCTGTGGCTGCCAAGCGCCTGTCAGCCCGCTTGCCGGATCCTGATGATGAACCTTTTCTTCAGGTTGCTTTTTCCGGGCAGGCTGAATGTCTTGTCACAGGCAGAAAGAAACATTTTCCTGTTTATGGCCGTCAAGGAATAAAGATTGTTTCCCCGGATGAATTTATACGGGATTTTGCGAAAAACAAATGAATCAAAATATTTTACAAGAATATATCAAAGAAAAAATTCTGGTTTTGGACGGCGCCACTGGCACGGTCATTCAAAAATGTCATCTCACGGCGCAGGATTTTGGCGGACCGCATCTGGAAGGCTGCAATGAGCATTTGCTCCTCACCAGGCCGGATGTCATTGCTTCTGTGCATGAAGGCTATTTAAAGGCCGGGGCTGATATTATTGAAACCAACACTTTTGGGTCCACCCGCATTGTGCTGGCGGATTACGGCCTGCAAGACAAAGCTTTTGACCTCAGCCTGGCCGGCGCCAAACTGGCCAAAGACCTGGCCAAAACACACAGCACGCCTCACAAACCGCGGTTTGTGGCCGGGTCAATGGGGCCCACCACCAAAAGCATTTTCATTTCTCAAAACGTGAATTTTGAAGAACTCGTCCAATCATTTGAAGAACAAGCCCTGGGACTTTTGCAAGGCGGTGTGGACTTGCTTCTGATTGAAACTTGCCAAGACACCATCAATATCAAAGCTGCCTTAATGGCCTGCGATCAATCCATGGCCAAGGCAGGCCGGCACGTCCCTGTGTCTGTGTCAGTGACCATTGAGAATATGGGCACCATGCTGGCTGGCCAGGATATTCAGGCTTTGTATTATGCTTTGCAGCACAGAGATTTGTTCAGCATAGGATTGAACTGCGCCACAGGCCCTTCTTTTATGACAGACCACATTCGCACACTCTCTGATATGTCGCGTTTCCCAGTGGCATGCGTGCCCAATGCCGGCCTGCCTGACGAAGAAGGCCATTACAATGAAACCCCGCAAATGATCGCGGGCAAGCTTGAAAAATTCATTCAGAACGGATGGATCAATATCATTGGCGGGTGCTGCGGCACAACCCCTGAATACATCAAGGCCATGGCTGACATGGCTGGCAGTCATAAACCTCGGCCTATTCAAAACAAAAGCCAGTGTGCTTTGTCCGGGATTGAAAGCTTTGTGATGACGGATGACATCAGGCCGGTGATTGTGGGGGAGCGCGCCAATGTGATTGGCAGCCGGATCTTCAAAAATCTGATTGTGGAAGAAAAACACGAAGAAGCGTCAGAAGTGGCCCGCCGCCAAGTGCGGGCCGGCGCGCATGTGATTGATGTGTGTCTGGCCAATCCTGACCGGGATGAATTGGGGGACATGACAAAATTTATGGACTTTGTCACGCGCAAGGTCAAAGCCCCGTTCATGATTGACACCACTGATCCTGTGGTCATGGAAGAAGCCCTTAAAAAATGCATGGGCCGGTCTATTATCAATTCCATTAACCTGGAAAACGGTGAAGAACGATTTGAAAAAGTTGTGCCATTGTTGAAAAATTACGGGGCCGCTGTGGTGGTTGGCTGCATAGATGACAACAAAGAACAAAGCATGGCCCTCACGCGTTCACGGAAACTGGAAGTGGCCCAAAGAAGTCATAAGCTGCTGACGGAAAAACATGGGCTTCAGCCTGAAGATCTGATTTTTGACCCGCTTGTTTTTCCAGTGGGCACCGGCGACACAAACTATATTGGTTCTGCACAGGAAACCATTGAAGGCATACGGCTCATCAAAAAAAATCTGCCCCGTGTCAAAACCATTTTGGGCATTAGCAATGTGTCTTTTGGACTGCCCCAGTCCGGACGGGAGGTTTTGAACGCGGTCTTTCTCTATCATTGTGTGCAGGCAGGCTTGGACATGGCCATTGTCAATTCAGAAAAACTCGCGCGATATCCCTCCATTTCAGAAGAGGAAAAAAAATTGGCACAGGATCTTCTTTTTTCCACAACCGACACAATGGAAAAAGCCTTGTCGGATTTTACAAACCACTTTCGTGCCCAAAAATCAATACAAAAAACAGACACGCGCTCTGAAAAGCCTGTTGAGGCGCGCGTGGCCCAGAACGTGATTGAGGGATCCAAGCAAGGGCTTTTTGAAGATCTGGATATATTGTTAAAAGACAAAAAACCATTGGATATTGTAAATGGACCTTTGATGACAGGCATGGCTGAAGTGGGCCGGTTGTTTGGAAAAAACGAGGTGATTGTGGCTGAAGTCTTGCAAAGCGCTGAGGTCATGAAAGCCGCTGTGTCTTATCTGGAACCGCACATGTCGCATGCAGACATGTCTTCACGGGGCAAATTCCTTTTGGCCACAGTCAAAGGCGATGTGCATGATATTGGCAAAAATCTCGTTCACATCATATTAAAAAACAATAGTTTTCAGGTGATTGATTTGGGCATCAAAGTATCGTCGGAAGATCTCATCAAAGCCATACAGGAACACCGGCCGGACATGGTGGGATTGTCAGGGCTCTTGGTCAAATCCGCACTGCAAATGGCAGCCACAGCCGAGGACCTTAAAAACGCAGGCATTCATATCCCCATGCTGGTGGGCGGGGCGGCTTTGTCTGAAAAATTCACAATCACCAAAATCACCCCGCAATATGATTCTCCGGTTTTCTATGCCAAAGACGCCATGACCGGACTGGACTTGGCCAACAAACTCATGGATCCCGCTCAAAAACAGGGCATGCTTGAGGCGCTTCAGAAAAAACAAGCGCAAATGCAGTTATTGACGACGCCCAAAACACAGGCCCCAGCGCCCAATGACCAAAGCCTGGGGTCCATGAAACCTCACAATGACCCGCCGGTTCCGCCGGATTTAAAGCAGCACGTGCTGGAAGATTTCAACGTGGAAGATATTTTTAAATACATCAACCCTGTGATGCTGTATGGCAAGCATTTGGGCCTGAAAGGGAGCTTGCAGAAAAAACTGGACACAGGGGATGACAAAGCCCGAAAGCTTTACCAGCACGTGACAGACCTTCAAGACGAAATTTTGGCCAAAGCTTTGATCAAGCCCAAAGCGGTTTATCAGTTTTTTCCTGTTCAATCAGACGGCAATCGCATGATGGTGTTTGACTCTGTTGAGGGGAAAAGCCTGAAAGCTGATTTTGAGTTTACCCGTCAAAGCAAACAGCCGGGCCTTTGTTTAAGCGATTATGTGCTTCCCAAAACCGCAGGCAAAACAGATTATGCAGCTTTTTTTGTGGTCACATGCGGAAAGAACATTATGCCGCTCTCTCTAGATTACCGTGAAAAAGGCGATTACTTTAAATCCCATGCACTTCAAGCCATTGCTATTGAAAGCGCTGAAGCTTTTGCCGAATTATTGCATGAACGCCTGCGCATTATGTGGGGCATTCCTGACAGCCCTGATTTGTCCCTGACCGACAAGTTCCAGGCCAAATATCAGGGATTGCGCGTCAGTTTTGGTTACCCGGCTTGTCCCCGGATAGAAGACCAATCCAAACTGTTTGCCCTCCTCAACCCTGCTGGCACCATTGGCGTGACTCTCACGGAAAACTTCATGATGGACCCTGAAGCCAGCGTCTCAGCCCTTGTCTTCTCCCACCCCCAAGCCCACTATTTCAGTGTCTAAATTCGGATTGAAATAAATCAATCTTTATTGCCCTTTATCTCAAAAATAGTACAATAATTCCTATCTCAATTGAGGAGAAATCATGAAACTTCTATCTTTCATTTGTCTCATGACGGCAATGGTTCTGTCAATGGCAGGGGCGGCTTCTCAGAAAAGCGACAAAAAAATTGTGCGCCAAAAAGGGTCAGTGGCTTTTCAATCAGAAGGCGTGGGCGTGGCCTCAAAATATGAGCGTCCGGTGGAGGCGGAAAAGAGGGCAGAGAACAATGCTGTGTCCAAGGCGCTCAGAAATGCCGGGGTGGATGTGTTTTATGGATTCAGTGATCATTTATCAGAAAGCAACAAAAAGAGCTACCAAATGGTGGCCAGTTACATGTGGACGTTTAGTCAGGGCGTGGCCAGATGGAAGCGTGTGGCAGAACCTGTGTGCATCAAAAAACAGGACAACAGCACAGAATGCCGTGTGGCAGTCAAAGGCAAAATTTTATTAAAAGGAAAGCCTGATCCCAGTTTCGAGATTCTGCCGGAAAACGGCGGTTTGTCCCAATCTGTTTACGGGATTGAGGATGATGTGCAGGTCAGTTTCCGGGTGAGTCAGGATGCCTTGGTCTATATCTTAAGCGTGGATGAAGCGCAGAACGTTCATATGGTTTTTCCCAACCGTATTTTTAAGAACAACAAAGTCAAGGCCGGACAGGTCCTCACTTTTCCGGAAAAAGACGCAGGCATGGCGCTCATGGCGTATTTGCCTGACGGCAAAAACAAAAGCGTGGAGATGCTGCAAATCATTGCCACCAAAGGCGTTCCTCTGATCACATTGGGCGGCGTCAAAGACCGGGCTGTGGGCCCGTACACGGTTTTATCCGCCGGCAGCCTCAACAAAGTCATGTCCAAAGTCGGCAAGCTCAAACGCAGCCACTGGACCATGATGGTTTTTCCGTATGAAATCCAACGATAAAAAAGATTAACCACGGATGAACACGGATAAACACGGTAAAAGGCAGAAGACTTTGTTGTGATAGAAGCAAGAACAGAGCACTTTATTGGCACAAATAATATGCCAACTGAATTTTTAGGGAGACATGCGTGCCATGCGTATAATTTGAGTTAAATAAGTGGGTTTGGGTTGTTAATAAAAAAATTTTTACCGTGTTTATCCGTGGTTAAATTAAATAATGGTCAAAATGTGGGCGGCACAAAAGCCGGTTCTTTGTCTTTTTTCATTTTTCTCAGGCGCTTTTTCTCCTGCTGCAAACGTCTCTTCTCAGCTTCCATTCTTCTGCGTTCCTCGGCTTCTTGCGCCTGCCTGAGGCGGCGCTTTTCTTCTTTTTCTTCCATTAACTTTTTCTCTTCAGCCAAACGCTTTTTCTCTTGTTCCAAGGCTTTTTTCTCTTCCTGGATTTTCTTCAGGGCTTTCACATCGATTTTAGGCTGCGGAGGCCGCGGTTTAAAATCCATCTTAAACTTAAAAAACCCATCAGCTTTTTTTTGTCCCTGCCGCAGCGTGGGGCTCTGCTGAACATTCAGCCTTTTGGCTTCATCCTCTACTTTCGGGCGGATATGCTTGTAAATTTGAGACAACCCGTTTTTGCCTTCTCGAAGAGCCTTGAGAAAAAAATAGGTAAAGATCCCATGTTTTTTTTCAGGAGAAGAAGTGGATATTTGTGCATCTTGAGTGGCGGACAGCACCGCCATATGGGGGGGAAGAGCAGGCCCCTGTTTCATGGTCATCACCAAGGGACGTGCGCCTTTGGCCAAAACAGACCGGCCGCCTGCTCCGGAAAAACAAGCATCCAGAAGCACAATTACTTCAGTTGCCGGCAGGCGCCCGACTTTGGCATACAATCTTTTCAATGGATAGCCTGAATCTTCCAGATAATTGGGGTCCCCGTCATAAGGCACCAAATACCCTTCGCCTGAGGAGGGGTCAGGAGACCCATGGCCGGAATAATAAACAAAAACACGGCTGTCGGCCTTCACCCGGTTCGGCATCCAGCGTTCAAGAGATTTTTTCATGTCAGTGAGCGTGGCGCGGTCATTCAGGAGCAGTTGTATGTTTCTTTCCTCAAACCCCAAGGCCTTCAAATACTTTTTAAAAATAAGCGCGTCGCTCGCGGAATAGTCGGAAGAAGGAAGATCCCTGTATTTTTCAAGCCCAATCACCACTGCCACATCTTGAGGTCTGATGTCCACCCCGAATTCAGGCACATCATCAACATCGCTGGAAAGAACACTCTCAAAAGGCTCTATATCTGCCCTGACCTCTCTGACTGGCAAAACAAGCAAAAAACCAAGGAGTCCAAAAAGAAATGTATTTATTTTTCTCATGGTTTATTCTCCTTCTGAGAGGGCGGACACAGAGGTCCGCCCCTACCTACAAACAGGGACCATTTCTAGCGACATAGCCCCTACGACAATGAATTTCTATCGGATTTCTATTGCATTTCTACGAATTTCCTTTCGCGCTTTGCTTAAAATATCACATTGACCCCGAAGATGAATCCTTTGGTCACGTCCAGACCAATCATCTTCTCATAATCTGTATTATCGGTCTTATTGTTAATAAGTTGATACTTATACCCGAAAGTAAATGACATAGGAAAATTAGACGGTTTTAAAGCCACTCCCAATTCAGCGGCTTCATACATGGCTGAATAGTCATCAGTTGAAGCAGGCTCAAATTTCATGGACAAGACCCCTGCCACGCCATTGCCGTAAAGCGTGATGCCATGCCCAATGGCCGCATTCCCCACCACCCCGAATGTCACGCCGTCATAAAGCGTTTTTGACGGGGCATTGTTATAAATCAGAGGAAGACCAGCCACAGATTTTGTCATGCCTTTAAACTCCTGCGTGATTTCTTTGTAACCGATGGTGAACCCAACAGACGGATGAACATAATACCCGATGTTAATGTCCATTTCATCCCGGCTCACTTTGTATTTGGTTTCAATAAGGGTGGAGGTGTTGCCGGCGCCGTTTAAGCTGACCATGTCTGTGTATGCCGGAAAATCAAAATCATCAGCAGACAATGTGCTGGCAGACATAAAAAACCCTTTATACTTCATGCTCAGAGAAGGCATGGACGCCGGGGCTGATTCATAATAAGACGTATAATTGGCGCCGCCTTGAGGCACATAACTTGGCGTATAGGACTGCCAGCCTGTGAGCCAGACTTTATACCCAATGGCCATAAAAAACTCACTGGTCACAGGAAACAGCCGTCCAAAGGACTCATCCGCCATCACTGCACAGGGCTTTCCGGTTGTGGCCAGAACCCCAATTAACAAACACAGCGCAAAATATTTTCTCATAACATTCTCCTTTTCAGATAAATTCCAAATCAGCACAATTGATAAAAATGACAAAGGCCAATACACACAAACTTCTTGCTTCTTATTCTATCTTAGCATGCCCCCGAATTCAACAGCCTTAAAAATATTGTCCCTTTCTTTAAAATATTTTCTTTTACTGCTTAAAATGATAGCATTCACTCAGACCAGCAAGCCAGGACCTAAAGTCTTTGCTTTTGTTTCGAATTTCGGATTTAGAATTTCGAGTTTCTTAGCCCAAAATTTTCAGTTGCACTATATTGTCGTCGATGATTGGTTATAAAAAAGTGCAAATGAAAATTTTCCCGTAGGGCTCGGAATGTGGCTGCTGTGCAGCCATGTTCCGAGGGGCAAACCCTGGGCGAAGCCCTCCTGAGCTATGCGAAGGGAATTTTTCAAAAAAAATTCGGGTTAGACCAGTAGATCA
>JANQER010000298.1 GCA_028278255.1 Elusimicrobiota bacterium
GAATGCTGCTGCTGTGGCAACACCAGCACATTTTAAGGATCTTCAATTGTTTCTTAAAAAGGGCGTGGAAGCCATTCAATCTGTGGATGAATTTGCCACTGTGGGATATAGAAATCCTATTGATGCAGCACGATTTATGCGGGGTGTTGTGCCAGTGGATTTGGGGCAGTGCCATTATTGGCCTGTTTTAGAAACAGAAAAGAATCCATCAGATTTATCAGACAATCTTAAAAATGTGTTTGGCGCGATTCCCAAAGGATGGGGAGAAACACCTGTTTTAGAAGGAGATGTTCAAATACAATTGGAACAGTCAGAAAAAGGGAACAATGATTTTATTCTTTTTTGGGATTGGCGCGGAGATGATGAAACAGGCGATGGGTTTCAAGTGCGCGCGCATGCCCCGGAAATAAAGAAGGCTATTGGTGCAATGATTGTTCTTTTGGTTTTGCTCACAGGGGTTTTTTTGGAGTTGTCTGGGGTGCTTGCAGAGGGGATTTCACCAGTGTCTGTTATGACCAAAGCAGGCATGTCATTGCCTGAGATTATCTTAATCAGCGTTCTTTTGGTTTTTGCATTGATGCAATATATTGTTCAACCAAATCAATCTCTAACAGGCAGTGCATGGTTCAGGCCTTTGTGGTATCAGAAGTGGGCTTGGTTGGAATCGCCATTTGTTTTTGGACTGGCATTTCTTGCTGTTTGTATGGACATAGGCGGGCCTGTGGTTTGGTTTGCTGTTCCTGTTCTGTTTTTTGTCATGCATGTTTTTCGCGGTCGTGAAGGTTTGGCCATGATGATTAAGCCAATGGGGCCTGTTCAAAAATTACTTTTATTTAAAATAGTTTCAGTTTTGGTCCCATTTTATGGACATTCTTTGTGGTTTAAGGGTTTTGTTGTGATATGTGTTTCTTTTATCACACTTTATCATATGGCTATTCAAAAAGAGGCTGTGGCTATGATAAAACGTGAAGAAATTTTGGTTCAATTATTACAGGCAAAATTTAATGAAAAAGACAGTCAAGATGATTCCTCTATACAAGCTGAATCTTTTGCCAGATTGGGCCCAGAACTAATGGGAGTGAAAGACACTGCATCAGACGAATATAGATTTTATTATCAAGTGGCTCTGACTGCTTATCAAAGAACATTGGATAGATCCCGAAAGAAAAAGGTTCAGGCCATATTGGATGCATTGAATAAAAATAAGTTTATAGTTAAAACAAAAATATCGCGGTCAGTGCTTGAAAAAGAACGATCAAATATTGCCCCTGTGTTGCCAGACATATTGAAAAACGGTTTGGATCAAATTGCTGTGATGAAACAAGGAGACTCTACTGAAAGTGTATCAGATCAAGAAAAAATAAAAAAACTGTTTCCCAACACTTATGGACAGCCTGTGATACATTTTGAAACAGGACATCATGAGACATTGGATAAAGCGCGTGTGAAAATTGGGGTGGTGTTGTCTGGTGGGCAAGCGCCTGGCGGGCATAATGTGATTGCTGGAATCTATGATGCTTTGAAGAAACAAAATCCAGACAATGAACTGATCGGTTTTGTAAAAGGCCCGTCAGGCATTCTGAAAAACAGAACCATAGAAATTAATGATGTTTTTATGGATGAGTATAGGAACACAGGCGGGTTTGACATGCTTCAGTCAGATCGGACCAAAATCGACACTGAGGAACAAAAACAAAAAGCCAAAGAGGCCATGGAAGAAAATGATCTTGACACATTGGTGGTGATTGGTGGAGATGATTCCAATACAAATGCTGGGGTTTTGGCTGAATATTTTTTAACAGAAAAAAGCAAAACAAAAGTAATAGGCGTTCCCAAAACCATTGATGGAGATTTAAAAAATGAACATATTGAGGCTTCTTTTGGGTTTGACACTGCCACCAAAGTGTATGCAGAAGAAGTGGGCAGTATTTGCCGCAAGGCAGAGATTGAGGGCAAAGGCTGGCATTTTGTGCGACTTATGGGGAGGAGTGCTTCTCATATTACTTTGGAAGTGGGTTTGAAGACACAACCCAACATGGTTTTGATTGGGGAGGAAGTGAAAAAGAAAAACATGACTTTGGAGCAGGTGGTTGATTCTATTGCGCAAGTGGTGGCACAAAGGGCTGCAAAAGGCATGAACCATGGGGTTGTTCTTCTTCCTGAAGGGCTTATTGAGTTTATTCCTGAGATGCAAGAATTAATTAAGCAGTTGAACAGGATTCTTGATACAAAAACCAAAAAGAAGATGAATAGAATTAAAGATCCTGAAAACAAATTGTCTTTTATTCGTGCAAAGTTGCCTAAAGAATTGGCTGATTTTATGGAGCCGCTTCCAGATGATTTTGAAAGACAATTGTTATTAGACCGGGATCCGCATGGCAATGTCAAAGTGTCACAAATTTACACAGAAGAACTATTGGCGCAAATGGTTGAAGAAAAACTTCAATACATGGAGAGTTATCAAAATTCATTGGATCAATTTGAATCGTATACTCACTTTTATGGATATGAAGGCCGGTGCGCAGCGCCTTCTGTGTTTGATGCCAATTATTGTTATGCTTTGGGATACAATGCTGTGGCATTGGCAATGAATGGGTTGACTGGCTATTTGTCTTCTGTGAGAAATTTGGTGGGCTCTCCAAAGGAATGGACATGCGGCGGTGTGCCTTTGACCATGATGATGAACATGGAAGAACGCAAAGGACATTTGGTCCCTGTGATTCAAAAAGCCATGGTGGATCTTAACGGAGCCCCTTTTAAAGAATTGGAAAAACATCGGGGTGCTTGGGCCATGACTGATCAATATGTTTTTCCTGGGCCCACTCAGTATTTTGAAGAAGAAAGCCCCACACAAACCCTGGTCCTTGAGCAGACAGAAGAAGTTTTTCAAACCACTCAAAGCAGAGTACAACCCCAAGCAAAACTGCCAAATGTTTTTGATCAAGGAGCAGCTTTTGTTGCGCATGAATCAGGTCAGGATTCTGTTGCCTTTATCAAAAATGAACACAGGGTTGATTTTAATCAAAAACCGATTCAAGTGGGTGTGATTTTGTCAGGAGAACCAGTGCCTGGAGATTATCATATACTGGCTGGAATATATGAATCTCTTCAACAAGCCAATCCAGAGAATAAACTGTTTGGTTTTATTGGGATGAATGAGAAGATAGAACTGAACAAAGAATCTTTGGATATGTATTTAAAGACTGAAAAAATGGGAGACATCCAAAACATCCAATTCAATCATATTAAGAATTCTATGTATAGCAATGGCATTGATTCTTTGGTGGTGATTGCAGGCAGGGATTCTGCAGCAAAAGCTGGAGAATTAAAAAAATATTTTGATCATAAAAATCTCTCAACAAAAGTGATTGGTGTGCCCAGAAGTATTCACAATGATTTAGGACATGCTTTTATTGAGACATCTCTTGGTTTTGACACAGTGACCAAGGTTTATTCAGCATTGGTTGGTAATATTTGCCGGGATGCCAATTCTGCACAAAAATATTGGCATTTTATCAATGTGCCGAGCAATGGCATTGCTTTGGAAGTTGGGTTAAAAACGCAGCCCAATGTGGTTTTGTTAAAACAGGATCATTTAAGTCAAGAAGAGGTGATTGAAAAAGTAGTTGATATTGTTAAGCAGCGGGCTGCACAAGGAAAAGATTTTGGGGTTTTGGTTTTGCCTGAAGATCTTTTGAACAATGATTTTAAAGCAGAAGATTTGGCAAAAGCTGTGCAAGATCGAATGAAAAAGTCATGGTTTTTTAAAGGAAAATTTGAATTTTTGGTTCATGCGTTTAAAGATGAAGGCATTGGCAGTGCGCCATCAAATTTTGATGCGAACTATGGATTTGCTTTGGGACACAGTGCTGGGGTTTTGGCTTTGCATGGACTGGAACAGCATATGCCATATGTGAAGAATTTAACAGCTCCTGTTGAACAATGGGCATGTGGAGGGTTGTTGTTGCGTGATATGCGTCAGAATGAATCCAAGGCAAATTCCAAAAGTGCACCTTATCAGACATTAAAGCAAACTGAAGAATTTCGCGCCATGAAAGAGCTGTACATTTATCCTGGCGCCATTCAATACACTGGCCCTGAGAAAATAACCAAGATGGTTACTCACACCTTGATTTTGGAACAAACTGAACCACCACTGATAGAACCGCGTTTGTCAATTGGTTCTGTGGTTATAGCAAGTGCCATAATGGTTTTGGCAGCGGGTTATATGGTTTTGAGAGTTTTGGTCGGACTGGATGCTCCTGTTCCAAAATGGTTGTCTTCTTTTGTATTGTGGAACCAGTCTTTGGAAATAATAACTGCCAATATAAGTGGATTTGGAATTGTTTTGGGCATAGTGGCGGGTTTGGCATCCTTTGCTTATTTGAGGAGATGGTTTAAAAAAGGAAGAAATAGTGTGAAAGAATCAAAGAAAAATAAGCTGAAAAAAAGAAAAAGCATAAAGAGAATTGACAATGATTTTCGACGAGGATTACTTTTGGGCGGAATAGCTGCTGGGGTTCTTATGTGGTTTGGTTTTTCAAGGTCTGATATATTTCACAAGGATAAAAAGAAAATGTCTCAGCCCATAGGCGACCCTGATCTTCAGATCCTAAAAAGAAAAAGTGTTGGAAAAGAAAAAATGATTCAGGTTCAAGTTGATTTTCTTGAAAAATTGGCAGCAGAAATACATGAAGAAGGTCATCCCAATGGTGCATTGATTGTTCAAATGATTGATGAATATATAGAAAATGTGGCAAGTGGTTTCATTCGCAAAATCCCTTCACATCCTGGCACATTGGCAGCAATTGCTACAAGAAAAGAGGAAGCAGGGTTTGCCCCTTATTTTGTGATAAACCTAAGATTGCTGAACGAGTTTTATAAAAGAATCCAGGTGCATAAGCATAATAATAGTTTTTATGATAGAAAAGCTATTTTGTTTTACAAATATTATTTAAAAAGTCTTTTGGTCAAGGAGTCTGTGCATTATCGAGCTGTCAAGGAGAATCCTGAAAGGTATGAGAGAAGAAAGAGACTTGAAACAGTATTTAATAAATTGAGATATGATAAATATAAAGCCAAAGATGAAACATTTAATGAAAATGAGCAAAGTATTGTTCGTGCCATTGTTTATGAAAGCGTTGTTTCAGAGGCCCAAGGATTTAAGGCCTATTTAGAATATTTACTGAAAAATAATTTCAATATAAAACTGCTAAGGTCACTAAATAGAATCGAACGTAAAAGAATTTCTAGGAATAATAGGGCCAGTGCTGTGTTGTCTGACTATATACGAACTTCAATTTATTTAATGGAGAATGTTATTACTGATAAAGGCCATATCAATGAAGATGTTTTGAGGATAAAAACAGCTCAATTGTTTTTTGATCGTGACTCTCAATTAGTAGTTTCAAAAAGATCGCTAAACTCAGTGGTTGCTGCCAGGGCATGGGTGAGAGAATTTGAAAATGAAGCCAGCCATTCCAAATCTTATCTTTCATTTTTGTATGAGGCTTTTTCTCCACAAGTGTCTGAATCATTTGTGAGGTCTATTGAACAATCTATTAAGTTTCGTCTTATTTCTTCACAGACAAAGTTGATCACTGGTGTCACAATAGCTGGGGCTGTGACTGGATTGGTTTTGCAAGGGCCTGTGGCATTGATGGGTGTTTTGTTTGTTGGTGTTTTGGGGGTGTTCTTGCATGAGGCTGGGCATGCGGTGTTTTATACATTGGCTTATGGCATGAGGTGGATTGGGGTATTGGTGGGTTTTGCCAAACCACCACCATTTAAAATTTGGGTGAGCAGTTTGCATGTATCTGATATATGGAAGAATGGGATACAAGTGGTGACAGGAGATTTAGGTCATTTTGGAAAAGCTTTTACAAGTTTAGGCGGGGTGCTTTTTAGTTTGGCAGGTGTGTTTTTGCCATTTGTGTTGGGCATAGGTGAATTTGGGCCTTTGTATCAGTTGATGGGCTGGATATTCAGTGGGGTGAGTTTTGTTGGGGCGATGCCTTTTAAAAACAGTGATTTACATCAAATGGTGAAAGAAACTGATGCTGGTGTACAAGAATTAAGAACCCGTGTGACAGTGACTTTAGATGAATTGTGGAGGGTTCAGCCTATAGCAGAATCTTGGGTGAATGCGCAGAACAAGAAAATGGTCAATAGTCAGGCAGCAGAGCAAATGGAGATGGCGCTTGAACAGATTTTCAAGGCATTTCAGAGTGGTGAGCAGATTTCGCTTTTATCTGGACAAAAGGTGAGAATCAATGTGAAGTCAAATAATCAGGTTTTGGGGCAGACATCTGAGCATATCAATGCTTTGAAACGAGGGGCAAAGTTTGGCGCGCAAGCGGTGCCTAAACAAAAAGGAACTGTGGCTTGGACATTTGAAATTTCTGATGACACTTTGCAGCAAGGAGAAGCTTCTCTGGTTTTTGAGGCTGTGCGCAGACAAATGGCTTATTGGAAGACCCTGGGAGAGGAAGACAAAGCACAAGTTCAGTTTAAATTTGTTTCCAAGGGGAAAAACAGCCAAGCTGTGCAAGAGGCTGTGCTGCGGTTCATTGCGTATATCCCCGAAGGACAGCAAGAATTTCTAGGCGCAGAAATTTTGAACAAAAATGGTCTGTTTGACCAGGAAAAGCTCGTGACCCGTTTTGGGTGCGACAAGATGGACGTGTTTACAGACAAGCCGGAACATTGGATGTCCATGAAATGGCTCATCCCTGTGGGCCACCGCGCCATCCAGACCATTTTTGATTCATTGCAAAATATTCGTTTTGCTGCTGTGCAGGCCTAAGGGATGTATTGAATTATGCATGCTTTTTTGGCATGATTTTATATTA
Source organism: Elusimicrobiota bacterium (assembly GCA_028278255.1). Classification (GTDB taxonomy): domain Bacteria; phylum Elusimicrobiota; class Elusimicrobia; order FEN-1173; family FEN-1173; genus JANQER01. The sequence continues at coordinate 6,852 of JANQER010000298.1, forward strand.
TGATGAGTAGAAAAAGCGAAAAGAATTTTTTGAGAAAATGTGTTGTCAAACGGAGATTGACATGACAATGGCTACGCTGCGGGCGCATCGGGAGGACATACTGGCCATAGCGGCAAAGCGCGGGGTTAAAAATGTTCGTGTGTTTGGATCTGTGGCGCGAGGGGAAGAAAAACCCGGAAGCGATGTTGATTTTTTAGTGGATATTGAGTCTGGAAGAAGTTTGTTGGACTTAGCCGGTTATTTGGTTGATGTAGAAGAAATTCTTCATGAAAAAGTGGATGTTGTCACAGCCAGAAGCATCAGTCCTTATATGCGCGAGGAAGTGATCAAAGAGGCTGTGGCGTTATGAAGCAGGACAGTGTTCGTTTAAAGCATATTTTGGATGCCATGGAAGCGCTGGAAGAATATGCTTCTGAGGGGCATGATTTGTTTACAAATGATCGAAAAACCAGATTGGCTATGACGCATTTGGTACAGATTATTGGAGAAGCATCAAGAGCGTTAAGCGACACTTTGAAAGCCGGTGCTCCAGAAATACCATGGAAAGAAATGGGTGCTATGAGAAACATTTTGGTTCATGAATATTTTGCCGCAGATGATGAACTGATTTGGGATGTTGCGATTAAAGATGTCCCTGAAATCCGTCAGAAGATACAAGCCATTTGGAATAACATTTCTCAATAACCAACAATCCCGTTTTATTCAGTTTTGAGTACAATTGTAATCAAAAGAGAGTTCATTTATGCTGACAAGTTTTTATCTCTCCAAATCTAAGATCAGGTATGGCTGATTCATTTCCAAAAAACTTTATATGGGGTTGTGCGACTTCTTCTTATCAGATTGAAGGGGCTGCGTGGGAAGACGGGAGGGGGGAATGTGTGTGGGATTGGTACAGCCGTCTGCCCGGGAAAACAGTGAATGGGGACACAGGGGATACGGCGTGTGACCATTATCATAGGTTTAAAGAAGATGTGCAGCTTTTAAAAGATTTGGGCGTGAAAGCTTATCGTTTTTCAGTGGCTTGGCCGCGTATTTTTCCGACGGGGCACGGAAAAGTGAATGCCAAGGGGTTGGATTTTTACAGCCAACTGGTGGATGAATTAATTAAAAATGATATTCAGCCGTTTTTGGGGTTTTATCATTGGGATCATCCGAATGTGCTGGAACAAAAAGGCGGGTGGCGCAACAGAGATTTTCCATATATGTTTGCGGATTATGCGTCAGTGGTGGTCAAACATTTGTCTGACAGAGTCACGCACTGGATCACTTTGAATGAACCGCCTTGTATTGCCTATGATGGTTATGAGCTCGGACGTTTGGCGCCTGGCGCTAAAGAACCCCCCAAAGTGGTGAATCAAATTGTACATCATGTGCTGCTGGCGCATGGATTGGGTGTGCAGGCTGTGCGCGCGCATGCCAAATCCCCGGCCCAAGTGGGTTTGGCTCATAATTTGGGGGTCAAGGTTCCTTATATGATGGAAAGCAAAGAGCAAAGGGCAAAGAGAAAGTCGTAGGGGCGATCCCATGTGATCGCCTGTCTGATGCGCCTATTGAAAACATCACAGCTGCTAAATGGGCTTTTTATTTGGAAAATGCTTTTTGGTTTGATCCTCTTTTTAAAGGGGCTTATCCCGACGAGATTTGGCAAAAAGGCGGGCCTGCCAAAGGCTCAAAGCCTGGAGACCAGCCAATGGTTCAGGAGGGGGATTTAAGGATTATTTCATCGCCTATGGATTTTATGGGGCTTAATATTTATTCAGGGACATGGATAAAAGGGAAAAACATAAAAGAGCCTGATAAATCAGGCAATTACGAAAAACAGAGTTTAAAGGAGAATTTTTTCGAAGAAGTTCCTTTTCCTGACGATCATCCCAAAACTTTTATGGGCTGGCCTATTGTGCCTGAGGCTGCTTATTGGAGCGTGCGGTTTTTTAAGGAATATTATCCGGATATTCCTGTTTATATGACGGAAAACGGGTGCTCATTTAATGACCGGCTCACAGATGATCAAAAAATCAATGATGAGCAAAGAATTGATTTTTTGCAAACGCATTTGAGCCATGTGCAGAGACTGCTGCAGGAGGGAATAGAGATTCACGGGTATTTTGTGTGGTCACTCATGGACAATTTTGAATGGACCCTTGGCTACAGCAAACGTTTCGGCCTGGTGTACATTGATTATCCCACCCAAAAACGCATCCCCAAACAAAGTTATTATTGGTATAAAAATTTTATTCAACAAGCCATAAAAAATAGCACTTGATCTTTATAGAAATGTGAACTATAATATGGTTAGAAATGAACCATTAAATGAACCATAAGGATAAAAACATGAAATCAATTACTATTCATGATATTCAGATCCCTTTAAGCCAATGTTTAAAGACTGAGGCTGTGAGAAATGGCATGAGCCTTAACAAAACAATAAAACGGATATTGTCTGAATATTTTGGATTGTCAGCAGGGGAAAAAGTTGATCATAAGAAGGATTTTGAAGGGTTTCTCGGCGTTTGGTCAAAAGAAGATCAAAATGAATTTAAGAAAAAAACCGAAGAATTTGAGAAAATCAGTCCGGAAGATTGGTCGTGAAAAACATAGTTCTTGACACCAATGCGTATACGGGATTTTTGACAGGCCAAAAAGAGATCCTTGATTACTTGGGAGAGGCTGAAAATGTATACATGTCTGTGGTTGTCATGGGGGAATTATATGCAGGATTTAGGGGTGGAACAAAAGAAAAAGAAAACAAAAATTTATTAAAAAAGTTTTTAGACAAACCAACAGTCCAAATCCTAAGTGTCACGCAAGAAACAGCAGAAATTTTCGGTGAAATAAAAAATCATCTTAAATCCGCAGGAAAACCAATTCCTATCAATGATATCTGGATCGCGGCACATTGCTTGGAAACCGGCTCAGTGCTTATCACCTATGACAGACATTTCGAAAATATCCCTTCTGTAAGACAATTACCATAGCCGGTATCCTTAAATATAGGCTAGTCTAAAGAAGTTATATTTTTACAACAATATTACAACTTCTTAAGAGATACTTAAGGTTGTTTTATTATTATTAATACATGAAATTCATGAATAATTTAACTTTCAGAATAACTAAGAAGGCAATTGCCAGTTTGGTGGCAATGGCTTTTCTTTTTACCACGATTTCTGCGCCATTTGTGGAAGCAGGGTTTTGGGAAGAGCGTAGACGATCTGTACAGCAAAGGGCAAAGAGCAAAGGGCAAAGAGTAAAAACTTCTGATCTTGAATTGGCTTCTGCTTCGCACTTCGGACTTGGCGCTTCAGACTTAAATTCAATCTTACCCACACAAACTTCTCCACTCTCTCATATCAACACACTGCCGGAACAAATCACCAACATATCAGAATCTTCGCCCATGCGCAAAGATTTGGAACGCCTCCCCAAATGGCTCACCTCATTGCCAACCAAATACGGCGAAATTAGGGAAGTGCATATAGCAAAGGGCAAAGAGCAAAGGGCAAAGGGGAACAAGAATCCTTTAATCATTCATATCCAAGATGTGCATGGTTATGCAGACGCACAGATGAATATATCAAAGATAATTCAAACATTTGGGCAAAGCGCAAAGGGCAAAGCGCAAAGGGGAGTTAATTATGGATTACCAATGACCAATAACCCATTATCGTTATTGATTGGTGTGGAAGGCGCTGCCGGCGCTTTTGATCTGGCACGGTTTCAAAACTTCCCTGACCGTAAGATCATGAAAAATGTGGCTGATTTTATGCTGCAGCAGCATTTGATTCCAGGCACAGAACACGCGGCATGGACAACAGAAGCAAGAGAGACGGGGAGACAGGGGGAAGGGGAGAGAGGGAGAAGGGGAGATATAGAATTATGGGGCATAGAAGATCGAGACTTATATTTAAACAATGTCAAAGCGTATGAAGACTCCCGGCCTTTAAAAAAAGAGATCTCCACTCAGATTGAACAATGGCAGCTCACATTGTCCCAACTCAAAAAACAAATTTATTCTCCAGAACTCCAAAAATTCGACCAAATCCAGACAGACTACCAACAAGGAAAAATAGGCCTTGGCCTGTATCTGAAGAGCATGGCTCATGCCAGCAAGGGATCAAGGGGGACCACCCCACCCTTGTCACCCCCTTTGTCGCTAGACAAGGTCCCTGTTAGTGGAAAGGGATACGTCACCCCTCATCACCCTTTGTCACCCTTCCCTAATTTAAATCTATTTCTCGAAGCTGTCGATATCGAACAATCATTAAATTTCAAACAAGTGGAACAAGAACGCAACCAAGTGGTGCGGCAATTGGCTTCTTCTCTTTCAAAACCAGAACTCAATGCTTTGGTGGAAAAAAGCATGCTTTACCGCATGGGAAAAATGTCTTATGGCCGGTATTACAATGAATTGATCCAGGTGTGTAAGAAAGCAGGAATTAACTTAGATAATGGCAAAGGGCAAAGGGCAAAGAGCAAAGGGGAAAAAATAAAGACATACAAGGCCCCAACTAAAAATTTTTCTGAACTTTCCAAATACATTGCCTATATCCTTAAATCAGAAAAAATTCAAAAAGAAAAGATATTCACTGAATTGAAAGAATTTGAAGAAACTGTTGTTGATCAATTAATTGAGGGAACTGCGCCCGATAAATCGGGCAATTACAAAACCAATGCGCCCGATAAATCGGACAATTACAAAACCAATGCGCCTGATGAATCAGGCAAATACGAAATCAATGCGCCCGATAAATCGGGCAACTACAAAACCAATGTGCGCGATGAATCGGGTAAATACGAAATCAATGTGCCCGATCCTAAAGGACGAGAGGGCTTCGCCTCCAGTAAATCGGGCAGCTACAGGATGCGTGAATTATACACCCTGGCACAAGACCATCTCTTAATTCAAAAACTCACAAATTTTGTCATGACGCCGGAGGATTGGGAAACATACCAAAAACACATGGAGCAGATACATGCGTTTCCGGAAAGACTGCTTTTATTAACCGGTTCTCAGGGTATTCTCCCTTTAAAAAAAGGGAGAGGCAGGAAGCATCCGGCGAGGGAATGGGACGGAGGAAGAGGTATTTTCAAACAAAAAGCATATTCAGAAATCCCCCTGAATCCCCCTTTTTCAAAGGGGGACAAAACCCTCCCTCAAATTCTCAAACCCGCTGAAGATTTTTGTCGTTTGGCCATGCAGCGGAATGAATCATTATTGGGTAATTTATTAGAAAAGTCTGTAGGGGCGGATCCCCGTGTCCGCCCGTTAGTGGGTATGGACAATGACCAATTACCATCAATATCGGTTCTTGTGGCCGGCGGCTTTCACACCGATGGTCTGACGCGTTTGATGCGCGAGAGAAATGTGTCTTACGTTGTGATCACGCCTAAAATTAAGAAAATCAATAAAGAGTCTCATTCTTTGGACTTTTTGTTGGACAAAACCCCTTTGGAAAAGCTTTTTACCACTGAAAAAATCACCTTGGCCAGAAGCATGGACACCACAGCTGTTCATCCTTTTGATCCGGAGAGACAAAACAGAAGTTTGAGCATTGCTGAGTTCACTGCTTTTGTCCAACTGGCCACTGAATTCGAGGGCAAAGGGGAAGCCAAGCAGGAAATATTAAAAGCAGCACAAATTATTTATCCTAGTGCAGAAACAAGCATTAAGGTGATTGAGCATAATAGGGACACTTATCAGTTGGAATTACGCATTATTCATCCGGAAACAGGCGAAGAATTGTTTTACGTGAAGTCTGAGCCGGTAAAAAAAGGAGATTTCCCAAGGGAAGAACTCAGTTTAGAAGATCTGAACAATAAAACCCACGCCAATCTGGGCAACCAAACACTCACCATTCAAAAACACACCCCACCCTGGTGGCACTGGGCCGCTATCAGCGCTGCCCTGACGGTTTTCTTATCAGAAGCTTCCGCCCATCCCGGTGATTGGGCGGCGTTTGCGCAGGGAGACACCAAGAACGTTGTATTATTAATAGTGACAGCATTGGCAGGGGTTTTTCTTGTTTATTCGTTGGCGCACTATGTCATTGCGCCGGCAGCGGCATGGTTTTCTTTGTTTATCAGAAAGAAACAGGGAAAACAAACAGTGCTGTTAAAAGATTTTGCTGATGATTTGATGACTCACAACGAAACCTCATGTGCTTTTTCCGGGAGGACATTTAAGTTTAAATATATACAAGGACCTACCAACAGCAGTTTTGGTGTTCAGGTTTTGTCTGAAGGCAAAGAAGAAGCCATTATTGGCGTTACGATTAACCCGGAAAATACGACAGCCACACTCGTGGCGATTGAACTTTCAGAAATCGACGGGCGTGAGACAATAAAAATAATAAATGAATTTCCTCTTCAAATGAGTGAAAATGTCAGCCTTGCATGGCAGAAAAATTTGTTCCTGCTGGCCATGTTTATTGCCAAGAAATACTATGGCATGGAAAAAGCAGAGGTTATTACGAGTGAGTCCGGTTTAAAAACCAAGGAGCAAAAGAACATACAGGAAATCCTGGCATCACATCCTTATTTTCAGCTGCTTAAGAAGTTGAAATTCCGCCTGAATTTTAATGCGATTTCCGTCAATGAAAAAAATAAAGAACTCGGACATTTTTTTTATACAAGGACCTTGAACGGCATCAAAGGTCATGACAAAATTGATGTTTCTTTTCCAACCACCAAAAAATTCCCAGCGGTTTTACAGGCTGTCCTGTCCAAGTGGTTTCGTGTTATATTGTCTCTTTCCTTGGCCGGTATTTTGTTTTTTTATTCATTGGATGTTTTTGCATTGCCTTTGAACTCATCAGGGATAGAAGAAGGGCTTGATGTTGTGAGTTCTATTAAGCTTGGTATTGTGTGCATTGTATTAGTTACCGGCTTAATTTTTTTCACATATGTTTTTACGAAGGTGCTCCAAAACAAAAAGGAGATTGTTCATGATACCCCTAATAGAACTCTTGGTTGGGGTCCGGACGCCTTTATTTTTTTGGGAGCGAGTTTTCTGGAAGCAGCAAATAACCCAGAATTGCCTATTCCTTTCAGTGAAACAGCCAACAGTAGAGATCTATATTTAATGAATAAATTTTTTATGGATGATGATGAACTCAAGTCCCCTGATGAAATTAAGGACATTCTTATAAAACTGGTAATAAGGAAAGATTATGAAACTTATAATCCTTTTATTAGACCGAAAATGAAAGCAATGACTTCTGAAGAAGTTTTAGAGGCCTTAGAGAATCAATCGTCAAAACTAATTTTCTATCACAGCCTCATAGGGGGCATTTTGGGGTTGGGGCTGTTGGGTGGTTTGCTGAACTCCGGTATTGGCGCGATAAAGGAGTTAAGTCAACTAAGTCCTGCGGTTTTTCCGGATATTTCATTTACGAATATTTTGTTGGATCTGGGTTCTTATTCTCCTCTCATCCTGAATGTGTCAGCCTTGTTATTGCTCATGCTTGCTGCCAGGGCTGTTCTTCCCCGATTGTTTTCCAGAAAGTGGATCCCGCGTATGGGATTTGGGAAAAAAGCGTTATTGGGTTTTTCTGCTTTTGCGGTTGTTACTTTAATAACGCTTGTGGCTGATGCCAGCCCTTTGGAAATCAGAGACATAGAGCTGGTATTAAGCTCTTTTTCTGCGAGACTTGTATGGCTTATTATCCTTATAGGGGCTATTTTTTATGTAGCGGGCGCTCTTTACAATTATTATAAACGTCCTAAGGTTTTTGAGGTTAATGAGAAAAGGTGGGGGCTTAAGTTATTCCGGACAATGTATCTTTTTTCTTTTATAGAGGACTATCTTCGGAAAGCAGAGAGCTCTTCTGCTGAAAGCATACGTTTAATAAGGGATCCTCAAGTTTTTATTCATTTTCTGAAAAAACACGGTACATTGTATTTGTTTGATGATCATGGACAAGGATATACTTTTAAATTGGTGCAAGCGCCTGGTTCAATAAAAAAGCAGCAAGGCATTGGCCTTTATGTGAAACACCAGGATGAAGAAGTGATGAAAATAGGCGCTTGGCTGGATCATAATGAAGCCGCTTTGGCACCTTTCAGAATAGAACGTGAGGATCTTGATGAGGAAGAGAGCATTGTTTTTAATTTGGTCAATGGTCCTTCTATCTCCCGGATAAATGAAAGATACAAGGGGCGTGGCATTGAGGAAATTATTCTAACTCTTATGCTGTTAATTTGTAAAGAGTCTCATGAAATCAAGACATTTATAATTGAAGAAGATGAAATCAGTCGTGATAGTCATGTTCACACATTATTGACATCAGGAAAATTTGGTTTTGAGCAGGAAGGCGGAAATTTTAAATGTGATTTAACAAAATTTGAACCCATTGACAATCTTGGTGACTATCTGAACCCGCCTTTTTACAGCTTGATGGGTGGACTTATGGGATTGGCTGTTTTGGGGGGAGGGGCTGATCCTGTTTTGAGTTTGTTAACGGTGTTGCTTTTGGCGGGCTTGGCTTTCAATCCGAAAAATGACCCTTGGCAGAACAATAAAATGCTAATGGTGTCAATTGCCTTGGTGTTTTTGGCGGCTTTTAACTGGATATGGCTGCCTGTTCGTATTGCGGCAGGCGCAGGTTTGGGGATTCTTGGGGTTTTTCAGATCATAAAGTTTATTCAGAATCGTCGTGTGAATATCATTAAGGGCACTCTCTCTTTGGCAAAAGGGAGAGGCAGGAAGCATCCGGCGAGGGGACGGGACGGAGAAAGAGGGATTTTGAAACAGAAGTCTATAAATCCCCCTGTATCCCCCTTTTCCAAAGGGGGACAATTGAAGGGGTTTGTGGATAGAATGCGAGGGGTGGGGAAAGCTGTTGTTGATCGTTTGCGGAAAATGCCGCCTTTGTATTTGCTGCTTATTGGGGCTGTTGTTTTGTTGATGCCATTGCCGGCTTTGGGGTTGGATTCATCTGCTGGAATAATCACAGACAGCGAACTGTGGGTTGTTTTGGCAGGGATATTTGGTCTTTTTTTGCTTGCTGTTAAATGGGGAAAGTCAAAAGCAAAGACATTTTCAGTTTCAGATTATTTTTTACAAGGGCGGACTCTTCGCAGGAGGCAGCCGGCTCAGGCAGCAGCTTCCAGGTTCCGAGGTTTTCTGGTGTATTGTTATTGGGTTTTGGCTGCATTTTTTGCAATGGCCATTCTTTATTATGCACACGGCTCAATACTTATTATGTTTTTGGACGCATTCTTTGAGTCAGGCATGGGCGGTATCGGTTTGTTTCTGATTTGGCCTGCGCTGCTGGGTATGGTGGTTCATATGAAAAAGTCTTATGGTTTTCAGTATTATTTTGAGAAAGTGCGTGAAAGAAAGGATGATTTTCAATTATTTCGGTATGTGGTTCAGGATGTGTTTGTTGATGAGAAAATAAAAGTTGATCATATGGATTTACAAAACCGTGCCATGGCTGCCGGATTATTGATTTATGACAAGATTTTCGTTCAAGAGGATGCAGGTTCTGAACAGGGATCTATCAATCTGAAGCATATTGCTGCCATGACAATAGGCGCTTATTGTGTGATCAGGTATTCGGATTCCCAGGGTTTTGCCAAATGGCTGGACAGTGAATGCAAAAAAATCAGAGCGGCTTTTCAACTGCAGCCTCATACGGCAGAGACGCAAATTTTAAAAAATGCATTTGCAGAAGAAAAAGCACGCGGCATGATAACAGGAAAGTTTTTTATGCGCATGTGTGAATCCTTGGGCGTGTCAGGGCAGGACCTGGCAGCTGGGGGAAATGCATTTCCGGTTGATCAATTTGATTATTTTGAATCTGCTTATCTGTCTGTGAGAGAATGGTATATGAAAATGATTTTATACAGGGGTATTCTTTTGCAAGTCACAAGGGATTTTCATGAGGATAAAAAGATATTAGATAAAGAGTTAGAGGAACTGTTTCTTGCGGGGCAAAATCTAGCCTCATATAGTGAGGATGAAAAGAGACGTATTGTGGCTGCGATGCGCTATGGCGCTGTCATAGACACAGAACATGCCCCTGTTGAGGAATACGCGGTATTGGCAATAATAGGCCGGGATAAAAGATTGTTGTCTGCGGGCGCGTTTGTTTTAGAAGTGGAGGAAATTTTTGAGGCGCAGGGGGGGATGCCTGTCAGCGGGTTTCCCTCTAAATCGAAGAGTCCTCAGGAACTGCCCCAATCTAATACATATATAGACTGGATTGAAAAAGTTACAAATCATCCGAAAGATTATGAACTGGAGTTTAAGGCTGTTAAATATATTTTCCCTGATTATACAGAGGCAGGTGTGACTGAAGAACAAGAGATGCGCGCAGTGGCTGCCGGGCTCTTTATTCATCAGGAGGTTTTTGATAAAGGGGATCCTTCTTTAGAGGGTTTTAAAGCTGCTTATGAAACTGTGGCGGCTTTGACAATGGGTGTCAGAATGGCGGCCAGAGAAGATGTTGATTTTATTTCTGCTTGTGATGGGATGAAAAACGCCATAGAGTTGATTAAAAACGGTTCAAACCGGGATAGACGGTTTACAGATGACATGAGAGATTTGTTTAATGACAGCCCGCGGGGGTTTGTTTCGGACATCAGCCGGCTTTTGGGGCTGTCAGAAGAAGAAGAGGCAGCAGGCGCTGTGGGCTTTAGTGATGAAATGCTGAGTGATTTTGAGACAGGGTGTCAAGCTGTGTATAAGTGGTATACACATATTCTTAAGTATCGCAATTATCTTGTCGTAGGGAATATAAGCGACCAAGACAATGCCGCGATGCATGAATGGCTTTCCGACAATGGAATTGAAAATGATTACACGGATGAAGACAAGAGGCGCATTGCTTTGGCCGGCATTTTTGTCAGGGGCTTTAAATTTAAAGCAGATTTTATTGAGGGGACGGCTGATTCCGCCACAGGACTTTTTAGGGCAGGGATTTTATATATTTTAGATGAAAACAATAAGCTGGTTTCTGCAGGGGAATTTGTTGTGAGATTATTGGCCTTTGAGCAGTTATATTTTTCGAATACCCAATTCATTGATGCAATTCAAGAACAAGTCTTGGGAGAAGAGACGGATCAAAATGTGTCTGGGTTTTCAACCATTCTGGAAAATATTTCGGAAAAAGCGGATCAACTGCCTCAGATGTTTAAATCTCACGTTGAGACGAAAGGATTAAACCCGGAACAGAAGAATTTTATGCTGGCAGTGGGTCTGTTTGTGCGGGAATGGCTGATCAATAATAAGGATAACATTGATCAGGACTTTATTGATTACATGCGTAATTTTGATTTTGTTCAGCATTTTTGCATGGTTTTTGGCGTGACAATAGCTGAAACATATCAAAGACATGAACGGCCTGCTATGGTCGAGCATTTGACGAGGAGTATTGACAATGCTGTTGATTTTGGCTGCCGGTATGTGCAGGCGCTTGATTTGGCAGAGGGAGATGAATTTCAAGCAGAAGCATTGTCAATGGCCACAGAAGGTTATCTTAAAGAAAAGGTTAAAAATGCTCCTCACGAAAGCAATATTGCCCAATGGGTAAAAATTTTAGTGAATGCCTTCAGACGAAGCCTGCCGCAGAAGCGTGATCAATCCCCCAGGATCCCCATGAAGTTTCTTTTCCTTTATTCTGATCTTATTTGGAATGTGACAGCGAAAACATTTTCTTTTGGTCTGGAAATAGAACAAAGTCCTAAAACGTCACAAAGTGAAGAGGATCAGTTTCGTCAAACTTTTGGCTGGATTGTTGCTGAGCTGCCTGGCAGGCAAAAATCTATTGTGATGGATCCCACTGGTTTCACCAGGCGATATCAGGCGGCCCTGGATCAAGAACCGGATGAAAAGAAGGCATTGTTGGCAGCGACAAGGGGATATATTGATCAGATTGTTACGGAGCCGTCCATCAAAGAAAATGCCAGTCAATGGGCTGAAACACTAACACGGTTTTACTGGATGACCAAATCGTTTGATCAGATAAACCTGAAATTGTCCCAATCCCCTCTTGTTGGTTTTTCTGAATTTGTCAAAGATGTGATTGTTGGAATCCCTTCTTTTTATTCAGAGATATTAGAGAAATATGAACAGTCTGATGTGGAACAGTTTATATATGGCTTGGTTCAAGCCATTTTTAAAGATCTTTCCGAGGAAGAGGTCTCCTCAGAAAGAGAAGCTTTCGCCATTGCTGATGGTTATACAGCCGGACAATTGGCTGTTTTTATGGCCCGGTTCTTTGGTTATAAACATGGGGAGCCTGATTTTTCAAAAGATCTGCGCCTTTTCATGATTGGGGCTGATTTTTCTAATAACATGACAGGTACAGATAAAAATATGTCAAGCAGGCTTTTGAACATTTACACACGCGTTCTTCGTTTTTTTGAGTTTCACAACAACCTTCAATTCATAGAGAGAATCCTTTCTGCCGAACAGGCAAAAAGTATAGCGCAGGACGCAGCTTCTGTGATGGGAGTGCCTCAGGTTTTTCTTGAAACAGCTCGTGATATCGGTCAGGTGCTTTTGATTTATGATGAGGGCTCTTCAAAAGGACCTCCATTGGCTGTTAAGATTGTTCAATCTGTTTTTGAATGGCAAAAGGATCTCATTGGTTTTTATTCAAATTTGTCATTTAAGGAGAAGATGAATGATGAAGAGTATTTGTTTATGAGCGAAATAATCAAGGCACAATATCCTGATTTAAGCCCATGGGACATTCGCCGGATTATTTCTGCGGTTTATTTGTTTTTTCCTGTAGATCCATTGACCACATTGGGGAATACAGAAAGCCATAAAGATGGCCGGGAATGGGAAGAAGATTGGGAACAGGATGAATGGGATGAGAATGAAATGAATTTTGAGAGATTGTCAAGGCGAGAAACTCCTCGTTCTTCTGAGATGAGCCCTCAAGAGAGGGGAATTACGCTGCCGAGCATTATATCAATATGTATACGGGGCATTGCAGATTCTGAGGGCCATATTTTGCCTTCAGGCTCTTTGGTTAAAAGGATAAAAGGAAATATTCAATTGTTGGTGCATCAACAACAGAATAGTGGCGGCTCTTATCTTCATTCGTTGTTGCCATGGGTTTTGATTTTCCTGGGAGTGGGGGCTTTATCTGACTTGGGAACATGGGAAGAGATTGTCAGCGCTGTTATTGTGGCGGGGGGAGTTGGGCTGGTTTTGCTGCAGATTGTGGTCAATTTTTTGTCAGCAATGAAGGGGAAAAAGTCCTTTTTACCGGCGCAGCTTTCAGAGGAGAGGAGGAAGCCTTTATTGCCAAACAGAGCCCTTGAGCGTGGCCAAAAGGGAGCAGAGAGATTGTTGAATTCTCTCGAATATTTAGGGAGTGGATTGGCCGGTAAAAGCGTGGCTGAAATTAAAAGGGAATTTGATCCGCATGATGACCATAGATTTTATAGTTTTATTATCGGGTTTGCTGTGTTGTCTTTGATGGGTGTTCCGTTTGGAGATTTACTGGGCATGTTGATGCTGCTCCTCTTTATTGGCGCTGTTATTGGCAGAAGCAGGGGTGCACGCTGGGCCAAGAAGGCAAAAGACCCTGAAGAGGTTCGTTTTCGTGCTATTATCAAGAAGGTCAATCTGAGAAAATTGGCAGAGGCAGAAAAAAGAGCTTTGGAACGTATGGCGATTCATGACCGGGAGGCAAAAAGGAAGTTTGTGGCCACCAATCGATTTGTGCGCAGCCGCTTTGAGGAGATCAGGCAGCTGAAAAAATATGGATTTGACGAAAAAAATCCTTTAGACATGCTGTGTCTCGAAGTGGCGCAAAATATATGGAGCACAAGTCCCTCTTTGGCCATTCCTTCGATTGCGGCACAAGCTCAAACAACCATTGACAATATGGTGTTTGTGGGCGCGGTCTTTTCTGCCAGGGAAAGAGACTCTATTGAATCAAATCTTATGGAAATCAAGGGAATGACAGCCGCTCATTTTTTTAATGAAAAAGGCCGGAATCCTTTGGTGAAGCAGAATCCTTCAGAGCTGGGGCGCATAGCTGTGGATCTGTTTTGGAGAAGACGACAAACCGCTTGTTTGATGGATGTGGCAAAAATTGTTCATCATCTCATGCGGATTCAGCGTGATGTGGATTTGTACCTGGACAGGGATTCCGATGAGAAAGATCCGGGGCTATATGCTGTGGCAATGCTGGAAGACAGATTAAAGCAAGAATTGCCGTCGGACAGTATTTTGTATCAGGAATTTTTTGCTTATGGGCATAACGCGTTTTCTGCAGTAGACTTGCCTGATGGCAAATTTGACAGATTCATGCGCATTCATAACAAAGTGTGGAAAAAATACAATGACATCAAGGATTTTTTGATGATATGGAAACACTTGGGCCGGCGCAACAATGAATCGGAGCGTGAAACCATTATAAAGGCTGCTTCATCGTATGCCAAGGAATTGGTTGTTCGGGAATATGAGATGGATGATGGTTTTGATTTGGTGGATCAAGAATACAAAAAACTGGTGGAAAAAGCAGGAGAGGTCGGGAAAGAGACAGCTGAAAAATATTTAGAGAATAAAGGCATAGGCGGTGTGGCTAAGGTTGTGAGAGCTTCTATTGCCGATGGACTTGGTCTGTTAATCTCTTCCAGACAAAATGGACTGGACAATGCCTCCGAAGCGTTCCTGATAAGCCTGCTGCCTGCCCGGAAGTATTTGCATTCAGGTTTATTAATGAAAATGGTAAAGCCGTATTTGGAGGAGAGAAAAAATCCAGGACGCTCAGATGTCACTTCTTTTTTTGAAATAGCTGATTTTCTTAGGACAATGAAGGATCATTTGTTTGAATCTATTGCCAGGGAAGTGATTTATGATCATGTGTCTGAGCCACCTGATGAAAACACGCTGGGAGAGGCCATTGATATGGGCCTTTTGGCGCTGAAGATGGTTGACGATAAAGGGGAGGATATAAAAGATCTTAAAGAATACATACAGATTTTTTCTTTGGGCATTGGCACATATTTTCAAAACAGAAAAGACAAAGGAACTGCGGAAATTGCCAATGACATAAGTGATCACATTCACTGGTATTTGTATGCGGAAAATGATGAGTTGATTAATAAAGAAATAGAGCCTTTCAACTCTTCCGGTTGGGATGTGCCTCTTTTGGCGCAAAATTTTGCTTTGAGAATAGGGATGGGAAATGCTTTGCACACTGCTGAGCAGTTGGGAAGAGATGTCAGGAATAACATATCTGTGGCCTCGGATTTGCGATTGGTTAAGCGCTGCACGCAGGAGGTTTTAGAATGGAATGAACTGGCGGGGCATTATTACTGTTGTTTAATCGGCATTATGGCGAAGGACAAAAATTATTTTTATCATCTTGGCGCCGCAAGAGGCAGGGCGCCGAATGGAATTAAAGATAATCCCTATGAATTTATGCGCGCTATGGCGGCCGGGGTTTTGGCTGTTGAGCTTTATCACAATGATCCTGCTTATGACAAATGGGAAGAAGAGGTGGATGTTATTTTTGGTTTGGGATTTGATGCGGCTTGGGAAGCAGTCCCTGAATTTTTAAACACCGGCGCGCTTGTGTATAAAATAACACAAGTCATGGATAAAAAGTTTTTAGAAAAGGAGGAGAAGCAGTCTTCAAAGCAGACGGGGGAAAGGGCAAAGGATGAGGCTTTGCTCCTTCGAGCCGCTCAGAAGGAAGATTTGACTAATGAAGATATTTGTGTTTTTGCCATTGAATTGACGGAGAAGTGGCTGGGGAATGTGCGTTTAAATCCGCAAAGTGTTGTGTACAAAGATTTTTATATGACGGCCATGGAGGCAATCCCTCGGTCCGGTTCAGCTTTGGAACATTTAAATTTGGTTTACAGAGAGGTCTTTTCACAATTCGAGAAAATGAAAAAGTTTTTTTCCATGCCGTATATGAAAAAATGGTTTTCATCTGACACGCTGTCTGAGGAAGGCTATGATTTTAAGAAAGAAATGGAAGCAATAAAGCTGGCAGCCGGGCATTATGCCATGCGTTTGGTCAATGAAGAGAGAGAGAGAAGAGGCTATTTAAATGCTCCCCGGTTTTCAAGCCAAGAGTGGGACAAATTGGTAGGAAAAGCCAATCAGCTAGGCAAAAGAATAGCAGAGGGTCTGCTTCATGAGCCGGAGGGGCTGGATGAGATGATAGAAGCTGTTGAGCTGCATGTGCATGAGGGCCTCAAAGCCATGGATTTTTACGAGGCAAAAACATTTTCAGCTGCTGAAGAACTGGTTAGAGAAATACGCGACACTGATGATGTTCATTTGTTGGCTTTGCATTCATTGATATCCAAATATATTGAGCACCTGAACCTGAACTTGTCCATTTCAGGCGTGTTTGATTTGGTGGATGTTATTCAACAAGCCGGTTCAGACAGGTTTAAGGATGAAGACATTTTTCGGGCGTTGGCTTATCATGCTTTATGGGATGACAAGAATAGTATCCCAGATGACACATTAGTGGATCAGGGTATAGTGATGGGGCTTTTATCTGCCAAGGGAATACAAGCGCCTGAGGCTTTGGGCATTGACTCTTTTGAGACGGCAGATGTGGAGCGCTTTTTAATAGGTGCTAGAGTTTTCATTTATGACGAAAACAGACCGATTGATGCTGTTTACGATGACATACAGAATAATATTTCTGCAGCCAAAAACGCAGGGATGGCTCAGAGCAGATGGATGGCTGAATTTCGTTTTATTTGGGCAAAGATTGTTGTCGCGCATCAGGATTTTTATACACATCAACAGGCTGCTAAAGACTATCTGCGCAGTATAAGATTAAACCCGACTGATCGGCAAGTGTCTTTTGCAGCAGCAGCAGGATGCTATGCTGTTTATATTTATGAGCAGCTGTCCGGGAATATTTTAGAAAAGAATGATGATTTATATTGGCATTATTTCAATGTCGGACTTAAAGGGATTGGAGCCAGTGATAAAGATTCATTCCTTGTAGGCACTGTTGTGAGCCATGTAAGAAGCAGTGTGGGGTTGGGCCCCAAAGCATTGTCTGCTTTTTTCCCCTGGATTGTGGGATTGTTGGGAGGTGCTTCGTTTTTTGGCCGCAAAGTGAGTGTTTTTGAGGGATGGCTGGATTTTACTGCCGGGTTGAATTTTGCAAATCCTTGGTTTGTGGGGATGATGGCGGTGTTGGGGGTGGTTTTGGCGGGAATGGCAATGGTGATTGTGAAAGCTGTGAAAAGCGGCCAGGATGTTGAGGAAGGAAAATCTCCTTATGAAAATTTAATGCCTGTGAAGAATTTGCGTTTAACTGAGGTGAACACTGAGGCAGGATTGAGGCAGGGGCTGGCAAATGTGCGTATGACAGGAATGGTTTTTTATCAGCATTTTGTGGTGTCTTGGGTGATGTATGGGATGGCAATGATGTTTTCCCATCTGTTCCCAATAAGCGAGAGATTCAAGTTGTGGAAGGGGAAACTCCAGGAAAAATGGACTTTGGCGCAAATGATGCGCGTGTCCGGACAGGAAATGGATTTGAAGTCCACTGATTTGGTGGTGCCGGATGTGACAGCTCTGCTTGATCCAACAGCAAAAGAACAGGAAAAACAAGCTTTGCTGCAGATGTTAATAGGTTTGCAGAATGAGATGATACAAGGCGAAAAACTGAATTTTACGTTTGTGGCAAATATGTCTCCCGCAGGGGAGGACCCCCGTGTCCTCCCGTTAAAAAAGGAAATTATGTTGAGACAAATGTTGTTCCAGCAATTTCCGGAATTGAACAATTTGTTGTTACAATCTGAATTTATGTTGTTTGAAGGCCCTGTTCCCATGCATGAAGTGGTGAAACATGCTGCAGATCAGGGGAAACATGTTTCCTCTCTAAAGGTATTGACGCTTGATGAGCGCAATATTGATAAGACAGGGCTGGATCAGTCTATTAATTGTTTGGTGATTAATGTGCAAAAGATGTTGGATGCCCTCCAGAAACAAATCAGAACCCTTCGCTGGGCTTTACAGTTCGCTTAGAATAAATTCTCCATAATAAATCACTGATGTCCGGTAAAAAAGGTTTTTGGGGTCTTCCCTTGATGTGGGTGATTGAGGGGAATTTTTAGTATCAATATATTAGCATTAATAGTTGAAATATGTATTTAATAACATTATAATAGTAATATGCTGTCTTTAAACAAAGAATATTTAACGCGTGTGCGGCTGTTGATGAAAGACAGGCGTGTGGCTTTGAAATTAAAGCAAAAAGAAGCTGCGGCCAGGTCTGGAGTCAATATCAGAACACTTCAACATTTCGAACAGACGGGAGAGATTCATTTTTCCAATCTTGTAAAGCTTCTTGTTTTATATAAAATGGATGAACGCGTGGTCAGAAGTATTGAAGACAGAACCTGGTGGACAGTAGAAGAAATTGAAAGGTCTGAAAACAGGAAAAAAGTCAGATGAGAAAAT
>JANQER010000380.1 GCA_028278255.1 Elusimicrobiota bacterium
CCCAAATTATGCTGATGAAACAGCTCCAACACCTGCGGCAGCTCCGTGTCAGGCGTGACAGCCGGGGTGCTCTTGTCTGCCAGCGCACCTGCTGTGACGGCTCCTGCCAACTCAGGCGAATAAAAATGATCCCGCACCTGACGAAAATGCACCATGCCCATATAAAGGCCGTCTGCATTCACCACAGGAAAATCATGAAACCGGCTCTGCTCAATAAAGGCCAATATTTCATCAAAAGAAGCGGACAAAGGCAGAAAATGAATATTGGTCCGCATCAAATGCTTGGCCGTCAATGTCTCCCCGATTTTGGCCACTGACTGGTCTGACAAGGCGCGCTCATTCCCCAAATTCGCCAATCCCACAGAAGGACTGATCCATGTGTGCTGAACAAATCCGGGCCGCAGCAAAGTCACGGCTTTCACCTCCCCGGCTCTTAACACCACATGTTTCACGAGCAGCGGTCCAACCAATTCACAAATGGCCACAGAAGCCAATATCACTGTATTGATTGTCCCTGCCAAAGGATTCTGCCAATGCTCCACAAGAAACGCGCCCAGAAAAACAGCCACCCCTGCCTGGCACAGCAGCCCCAAACCGGCATTTTCCTTCACTTTGGTCTCCGGACCCAGCCGGCGAACAGCGTTGCGCACACCCCAATATTTTCCCCACGTGCGTGCGATCAGGTACACACACCCCAAAACCCCCAAATGTGACAATTCTTCCAAATGCAAATTATATCCGGCCAACACAAAAAACAAAGAAAAAATAGGCATACTCACTGTTTCCAAAGTCTTCTCAAAATGGGAAGGATCACTGGCACGCCTGAAAAAGATCACGCCCATGACCAAGCAAGTCACCATGGGATTAAACGCTGCGCCAATCATATGCAGCAACCACTCATCACCCGCAGACAAAAGAAACACAGTCGCAAAAAACATCAAAATCATTTCCCGCAAAGGCAGCCGCGAATGAAACACGCTCAACACATAGCCCAGCAATGCCCCCAACCCCACACTCCCGAATGACACCAAAAAAATATCCAGCCACCACGTCCGTGCCGGGCCTGTAATCCCTTCCACCCACCCGAATGCCATAAACAAAATCAAAACAGTATGAAAGGAAATAATACTGACCAAATTATTAATCCCGGTCATCACCAAAAGATGGTCAGTGGTGGGCCCCTTGGCGCTGTATTCCTGCAAAACATACCATGTGGCAGCCGGCGCTGTGGCCATAGCCGCACATCCCAAAAGAAGCCCTATTAACAAACAATGAAAAAAGCTCATCTGAGGAAATGTCCAGGAAGCCACTGCACATCCCACGGCTGTCAACAAAAAAGTATACCTCAATTCATACAGACTAAACCGCCGCACAAGTCCCTTAACCGCTTTCAAACGCGCACTCTCGAAAACCCCGCCGATAATAAACAAAATCAAACCCAAAGACAACTCATTGACAAAACGCAAAGGCGCCACAAGATCAGCTGAAGCCACTGCATCCATATGCTGCAAAATAAAAAACTTCAATCCCACCCCGCCCACAATCAAAGCCACAATACGCGGCACACGCATCCACTTGGCCAAATAACCGCCCACAATAGCGATCACAAGCATCAAAGCCGCAACAAGACTTGTATTCAAAATATCAGACATAATCATTCACCTAAAAAAATCTAATTCATTCTCTTGATTGTCTTCTGACAATACTGCCGACAGGCACTTTTTTGGGCACATTCAAGTAAACAAAATAAGAATTGTGCGCACAAGACATTGGTTGATGATGTTCATCCTTTATCTGACCCGGGGAAACAATCATTGCTTTTCCTTGGCCGGGAAGCACAATTTCCAACTCATCTTTGGCCAGTATTTGGTTCCGCACAGCCACCCTGATATTATTTCTCTTGGGGTCGCATTTGTCCACAACACCCACAAAATCATATGTTTTAATAAACTTCGCAGACTTGTAGTCATGCGCCAAAGCCGTGGGCTGTCCAAAATAAAAACCAGTGGTATATCCCCGATGCGCCACTTTTGCCAATTCATCTTTCCAAGCCTTTTGACACTTATACTTTTGGGGATCCGCAAAAAAAGCATCAATGGCCTGCCGATAAGCTTTTGTCACAACCGCGACATAATAGGCTGACTTCATCCGGCCTTCAATTTTCACAGAACATACGCCTGACCGCACGATCTCAGGCAAATACTCAATCAGGCACAAGTCCTTTGAATTCATAATATAAGCCCCATGCGCATCTTCCTCAATGGGCAAAAAATCAGGCCTCTTGGACTCTTTTAAAGAATACGCCCACCGGCAAGACTGGGCACATTCACCTTTATTGGCTGCCCGGCCTGCCAAAAAAGAAGACAACAAACACCTGCCTGAATAAGCCATACACATAGCGCCATGTGCAAATACTTCTGTCTTTAAATTCGGCACATTTTTGGAAATCTGAGCGATCTCTTTCAGACTCAATTCTCTGGCCATCACAATTCGTTGAACACCTTGTTTCACCCAAAAACGAGCCGCTTCAATATTTGTCACATTGGCCTGCGTGCTCAAATGCACAGCCAGACGAGGCACTGTTCTTTTGATCAGACTCAACACACCTGGATCACTCACAATAATAGCATCAACACCAATACGATCCAATTGTTTTATTGTTTTTTTTATAGAAGGGAAATCTGAATTTTGAGGGAAAATATTTAATGCGGCATAAACCTTCACATGCTTCTCATGGGCATAAGAAACACCTGTTTGAATCTGCTTTATTGACATTTCAGAAGACTTTGTGCGCAAACTCAACCCAGGCACCCCCACATAAACCGCATCTGCCCCGTAAAGGATGGCTGTCCTTAATTTCTCCAAATTCCCAGCAGGCGCGCACAATTCAATTTTCATGAAGACTCACTCACATTTAACGTCTGGGGAAACGAAGGGGACGTCTTCTGCCGCCGAACTTGCGCGAAATAAAAACCTTTTGTGGTTTGGCAAATTCCTCACCAGGCACTTCCGGATGTTTTGACAAGGGGATCGTGGACTGAATCAGTTTTTCAATGGCCTTCACATCATTCCGCTGGTCCGGCGTGGCCAAAGTAATGGCATGGCCCACATGGCCGGCCCTTCCGGTTCTGCCGATACGGTGAATATAATTTTCCGGGTCTTCAGGCACATCATAATTAATCACAATCTCAATCCCAGACACATCAATCCCGCGGGAAGCAATGTCAGTGGCCACCAAGATCCTGTATTTTCCCCTCTTAAACCCTTCCAAGGCCTCCCGGCGCTGATTCAAATTTCGATCTGAATGAATCTCTGCCACACGGTGTCCCATGGCGCGCACTTCATGCGTCAAATATTTCACGCTGTTTTTGGTCCGCACAAACACAAGAGCGCTGCCCCTGTATTGATCCAAAAGGCTTTTCATCAGCAAACTCTTATATTCTCTTTTAACAATAAACAATTCCTGGGACACCCCCTCAGCCGTGGTGCCTGTGGGCGCAATTTCCACATGAATAGGCAAAGACATATACTGTCCTGCCATTGACATGATCGAC
>JANQER010000414.1 GCA_028278255.1 Elusimicrobiota bacterium
ATTTTCGTTTTTACCGTGTTTATCCGTGTTCATCCGTGGTTGCCTGAGTGGTTACTGTTTTCAATCAAAAATCAAAAATATTAAACCTTCCCATGTTTAATTCATTTTTTAATATACTATGGTTATATGATGAATGACACAATAGGTCTTGGCGTGGCTTTTTTGGCCGGGATGGTGAGCTTTTTAAGTCCTGATGCGTTGCTGCTTGCCGTTATACTGGCTTCTTATATTTCCGGTATTGCCTTTGAGCATATGGATGATAAATATTCGCTCAGGGTGAGAAAGTGGATTTTTAAAATTCCGCCTTCTTTTCATGCTTTTTCTTTTTTGTGCGGTTTTTTCTTTGTGTTTATCCTGTTGGGCGTGAGTGTGGCAGCGTTCGGGCAGATACTGCTGTCTCTTCAGAAATATTTTTTAATGTTGGGCGGTGGCGTGATTGTTTTGGCCGGGCTCCTGATCAGCGGTTTTATGCCTGTGCATTATTTTCGCAAGCACTTTTTTTATAAATCCACAGGGATTTTGGCTTCGTTTATTATTGGCGCGAGTTTTGGTTTCGGCGGTTCGCCTTTTGTGGGCCCCAAACTGGGAACAATTCTTTTGCTGACCGGGTCAGGAGAATCTTTTTGGCAGGGCATGGATCTTTTGCTCGCGTTTTGTCTCGGGTTTTCTATTCCTTTAACATTCTTTTCTTTTTTATTGTTTAAGGGGATTCGTTCTTTTCAAGACAAACCGGATGCCAAACGCTGGGTTCAGCGCGGACTGGGCATTGTGTTGATATTGGTGGGCAGTGTGGCCCTTGTCGGCGGATTGGCTGATTTTTCCATTTGGCTGACCGGAGTTTTCGACCCCTGGATCCAATGGCTGATGAAAATAGGAATGTAGCCCGGCTGAGCCGGAAATAACCAAATTCCAAGAGACAAGATACAAACAAATTTCAATAACCAAGAGACAAATACGCCTATTGTTTGGTTATTGTTTCTTGGTCATTGGTTATTATTTGGTCATTGTTTATTGGAATTTGGTTATTTCCGGTTTATCCGGATCGGGAGGTTCAGATGAAAAAGCGGGGATTTCTTTGGTTGACCGGCGCTGTGATTGCGTGTGGCCTGACAACCGGTCATGGGATTGGCATTTCATTTAGGCCGAACGTGGATAATTCTACGCCGACGGCATCAGCACATAAGGAAAATTCTCAGCAATCCTATTGTCTGGTGAATGTGCCTGTCATGGATTTGCGGCGTGCGCCGCGGTCTATTGACGGGACAGCAGCTCTCAAGCGCCCTTATGACCTGGACATGTTCCAGGAAACACAGCTTTTGTACGGCGAGCGGGTGAAAATTCGGGAAGAGCGGCTGGGATGGGTGCGCGTGGAAGCTGTGGAACAGGCAGAGTTTTCCCACAATCAGAAATGGGAAGGATACCCGGGATGGATGAAAAAGAAAGACCTGATTGTTGCCCCGGCACAGCATCAACCCAATGCGGTTGTGGTGTCAAAATATGCAAAAGTGTATGATGCGCCTTCCCGGAAAGGTAAATTTATGGAAATTCCTTTGGGCGTGCGGATTAACATTTCTTTTCAAAAAAAGCCTTGGGCGCGCATGAAACGCCCGGGGATGACTGATGGCTGGGTGAGAATCAGAGATGTGCGCATGTTCAAAGATTTGCCCAAAAAAGAAAATGACATCCGTGCCTCTGTGGTGAAAGCAGCCGGGCTTTTTGTGAAAGAACCTTATTACTGGGGCGGGCGGGCCGGTCATCGGCCGGATTGGCCGGACAGGCCTTCCGGGGTGGATTGCTCTGGTTTGGTGAATTTGGCTTATCGCGTGAGCGGAATTGATGTGCCGCGGGATTCCGTCGAGCAATTTATGAAATCTCGTCCGATTTCTTCTTATCAAGAATTAAAAATCGGAGATCTTATTTTTTTATCTGAGAAGAGTTCCCCCAATAAAATCATGCATGTGATGATTTACATTGGCGGGGACCGGGTGATTGAGGCAGTGAGTGAATTTGATGTGGTGCGGCGCGTGTCTTTGCGCCATAAACTCGGCAAACCCTTGAATGACATATCTCCTCTTGAACCAGCCGGTGATTACTTTGTGTATTTTGGCCGGTTAATACCATAAAAATTAACCACGGATGAGCACGGATTGACACGGGAAAGGCAAAAAGTGTTTATGGTTTTTATAAATGACAAAAGTTTGCATATGATTTACGGTGTCCATCCGTGTTTATCCGTGGTTTCAATGATTTTTTTGGGGAGACCCACAATATTTAATATATGATTCAGCATTCGATTTTGTTGTTTATTGTTCTTGTGGTTTTTGTGGCAGGGGTTTATTGGGCCAAGACGCAGCGGGTTTTTCAATCGGCTTTTCGTTTTTTGCCTGTGCCTTTTTGGTGTTATTTCCTTCCCATGCTGGCGTCCACTTTTGGCTTATTTCCTGATTCTTCCCCGCTTTACGGATTTTTGTCCCGGTTTGTGCTGCCGCTGTGTTTGGCTATGTTGCTGATTCATGTGGATTTGTTGTCTGTGGCGCAGGCAGGACAGAAGGCTCTTTTGATGATGGGGGTGGCTCTTTTGGGCATTGTGTGCGGCGCTGTTGTGTCTTTCAGCGCTTTGCAGGCATTTTTACCGCCGGAATCCTGGAAAGCTGTGGGGGCTTTGTCAGGGAGCTGGATGGGGGGGAGCGCCAATATGCTGGCCATTAAAGAAGCGCTGAGCACGCCTGACAGTGTTTTTGCGCCTATGATTGTGGTGGACACGTTTTTGGTATACGGATGGATGGCGCTGTTGATTTTCTTGGCCGGGTATCAGGACAAATTTGACGCGTGGAATGGGGCAAGAACAGAGGGAATTAAGGGCTTGGATGTGACATTTTCTGAGGGGAACGCACAGAGTGGTGCCCTTTCATCTGTTATTGGGTTGTTGGGTGTGTCTTTGGGATTGGCTCTGGGTTCGATTTATATTGGCGACAGATTGCCGGCAGTGGGAGCTGTTTTGTCTCACAAAACATGGACTGTTTTGATTGTGTCCACATCCGCTTTGGTTTTTTCTTTTTGGTTTAATCGAAGTCAGTTGGTGAATCCCAAGGCATCTGTTTTTTTGGAAAAAACAGGAATGTTTGTGCTTTATGTGCTTTTGGCTTCCATGGGGGCGCGTGCCAAATTGACTGTGATTTTAGACGCGCCGGTGTTTTTATTGTTTGGCCTGTTGTGTTTATTGGTTCATGGGGTTATCCTTTTTGTGGGTGCGCGGCTTTTAAGAGCGCCTTTGTTTTTAATGGCCGCTGCGAGTCAGTCCTGTTTGGGCGGCCCGATTTCCGGGCCGCTGGTGGCTGCTGTTTATCGCCCGGCTTTGGCGGGTGTGGGGCTTCTTCTGGCCATCATTGGGAACGTGTTCGGGACCTATTTGGGATTAATTGTGGCAAGAATATGTCAATGGATGGGATAATAGATATGAAATCAAAAATCAAAAATCGCAAATCAAAAATAAAAATCTTCACCTTCTTTGTTACCCTTTTTGCCTGTCTATTTATATTCATTTTCCCTGTTTTGGCAGGTTCCGGGGACACGTCTTTAGACGACGCCTCTTCTGTTTTGATGTCTGAAGAAGGAGAAAAGGTGGTTCAGCCGGACAGACTCTCTATTGACGCGCCTCTTTGTATTATTCATCCGCCTGAGGGAAGCCGCTTGCCCTCTGTGCGTTCGTCTTTTGTTTATGGCGCGGCAGATCCCAATGGTCGTTTATGGATCAACGGGCAGGAAGTGCCGGTTCATCCTGGCGGCGGATTTTTGACCATGGTGGATTATTCTTCCGGCTCCTTCCTCATTAAAGGAGAATTAAAGACTGAGACAACCACGCACACAGTGGTCCGTTCTGTCACGGTGTTGCCGTCTCCTGTGGAATCTCCGGTTCTGCCGGTGACCATTGAGCGTCTGAAACCAGGCATTGATATGTTTCTGCGCAATGGCGATCAAATTTCTGTTCTTTGCAAGGGAAGCCCTGAGGCTGAGGCTTTTTTTCAAATCAAAGGGGTGAAAGGAAAATTTCCTATGCCTGAAGTTGCCTCATCTGTGCGGGGTATTTACCAGGGCGTTTATGTGGTGCGACCCAAAGACAAATTGAATGAGTCAAAAATCAAAGTGACGCTTGTGAACAAAAAGAAGAGAAAGAAAAAAACAAAATATGCAGAGGGCCGTGTGTCCAGATTTCAAGAGGATCAGCCGGTCATGGCCAGGGTGGTGAATGAGCGTGCTGTTTTGCGCGCGGCGCAGGCGCGTTCGTCTCATGATTGGGGCGGTTATGCCATGTTCCCGCCCAAAGGGGTCAAGCTTTGTGTGATTGGCAAAAGAGGAAATGAACTGCGCATTCGGCTTTCAGACACACGTGAGGCATGGTTGAGTGAAAATGATGTGCAATTTCTTCCCAGCGGGACACCTCCTCCGCGCACCATGGCTGGTTCTTTGTTCACTGTTGTGAAAGAGGCACGTACGCAGGTTCAAGTGTTTTTGGGGGATCAGGTGCCGTTTGATGTGCGGCCGTCTGCGGACAGAAGATGGATTGATGTTTTGTTTTATGGCGTGGGATCCAATACGGATTGGATGACGTATGATTCGTCTGACACCATTGTGAGTCAAATGCAATGGTTTCAAGATGACGCAGACACTTATCGGGTCCGTGTGCACACGCCTTCCCGGCGGTGGTGGGGATTTGACGCGCGTTATGAAAAGAAAATGTTTGTGCTTGAGCTGGCGCGCCCGCGGCTTCTCAAAAGCGCCAAAAGACCTTTGGAAGGGCTGGTGGTGGCTGTGGATGCCGGGCATTCTTTGGACAGGGGGGCTATTGGCGCAACAGGTCTTTTTGAAAAAAACGCCAACATGGCCATTGCCCGGGCCTTGGAAAAAAAACTTTTGTCAGAAGGCGCCGGGGTGGTGATGATACGTGAGGAAGACGAGGATGTGCCTTTGTATGACCGTCCCAAAATGGCCTGGGCATTAAAAGCGGATGTTTATATCAGTGTTCATAACAATGCTTTGCCTGAAGGCAAAAACCCTTTTGAGAGAAACGGTTATGGGGTGTATTACTTCCATGCGCATAGTTTTCCTTTGGCCTGGGAAATTCACAGGGCTTATGGCGAAGTGATAGGGCGTCAGAGCAAAAGAAAGGATCCTTTGCGGGATGACGGCCTGCATTACGGCAATTTGGCAGTTGTCAGAACATGTCAAATGCCGTCTGTGCTGACTGAATCTGCTTACATGATGGTGCCCCGGGAAGAGGCTCTTTTGAAAACACCGGAATTTCAAAGCGCCTGTGCAGAAGCCATGCTCAAAGGCTTGAAGCGGTATGTGTTGAAGATGAGGAAAAAGATAAAGGGAAAAACCACGCCAAGCCATAAGAAAACAAAAAAAAGGAAAAAACGAAAACGCTGATTCGGGTTAAAAACATCCGCCAGACAGAAAAGAAAGAGAAGTCGATGAAAAATTTGGGCTCATCTATCAGAAGTCGTTAGAAAATAGTAAAATTTAAATATGACACATGCGGACATGCGAGTTTATCAAAAACGCTGGCAATTGGCCAGTGAAAGACAGCGTATGGAGATGTTGTCAGCGCAACCTGGGGACAAATTGAAAAAATTGTGGGCATTGATGGCCTCTGTCTCCCAAATGGGATGGAAGGATGAACTTCTGAAAGGCAGTGATATGGTGCGCGCTCGTTGGCTGACACTCAAAAAAACTGTTATATGAAAGAACTTTCCCCTCTTCTCTCTGCTTTACAGGATATCTCCCGTTGGTTTTCATCGCAATCAATTCCGCATATTTTTATAGGGGGTGTGGCGGCTTCCATTTTAGGCACACCTCGTGTGACACAGGATGTTGATTCATTGATCCTGCTTGACGATGATTCATGGGAAAAACTTTACAATTCAGCTTCTCATTTTTCGTTTCAACCTCGAATTTCTGATGCTCTTGACTTTGCTCGTCGTTCAAGAGTCCTTTTGATGCGTCATGAGCCAAGCGGTATTGATGTCGATATTTCATTTGCGGCTTTGCCTTTTGAAGAAGAAGCTTTAAAAAAAGCCATAAGTGTCAAAATTGAAGACGTGAAGATTTGTCTTCCTCTTCCGGAGGATTTGATCATCATGAAGGCTGTAGCGCACCGGCCAAAAGACTTGGCTGATATAGGGTCAATACTTGAAGTCAATCCTCATGTGAATGTAAAACGAATAAAAAAAACAATTAAGGAATTTTCTGAGTTGCTGGAGTTGCCTGACATTTATACGGATTTAGAATCTCTGTTAAAGCGTTACAATCTATTATAGACAATGTTATCTGGATAAAGAGTGGTTCGTCATTGTCATTCCCCAGGGACTGGATTGATTTGGTCGCCCTCTGTTTAAAAAATTATAACTTATTTTAACCTGATTTTTCGTTAACCTGTTGACATTTGCAGCGGCTGTCTGTATAATTGATATTGAGATTCAATCTCAATTATGAACAACCCCCTTCAATTGTTTCGCGATTATGTCAAAAAAAAAGGTCTCAAAGACACGCCTCAGCGGGAAGAGGTGCTGACATTCCTTTTGAAGGCCACGCAGCATATGAGCCCTGAAGATATTTTTCACGCCATGCGGAAAACAGATCCCAAAATTGGACGGGCCACTGTGTTTCGGACATTGAAGCTTTTGGAGGAATCCGGACTGGCGTCTCACATTCTGTCTGCTGACGGCCGGCACATGTTTGAGGCCAACAGCGGGAAAAAACATCATGACCATATGATTTGCGTGTCCTGCGGACAGACCTTGGAGTTTGAAAGCCCTGCCATTGAGCGCCTCCAAAACACACTTGCCCGCCGTTATGGATTTGAGATTTTTAGGCACAGGCATGAATTGTTTGGAAAATGCCGTAAATGCCTTCGTCATTGACCCGAACCAAGAGAAATAACCAAATTCCAAGAAACAATAACCAAATAATAACCAATGACCAATGGACAATAACCAAACAATAAGCAAATTCGTAAACCGGATAGGGGTCAGTTGCGAAATAATCTATTTAGGCCCTCGCCCTTCACTTCGTGAAGCCCTCTCCCGTCGGAGACAGGAGAGGGAGTCTGAAGGAAAAAAGCATTTCGCAATAGACCCGATAGAGGAAAAATAAAAAATATGTCAGATAAAAACAGAGTCTCAAAAACCATTGCCTTGGTGGGGAATCCCAATGTGGGGAAGTCTGTTATTTTTAATCATTTGACAGGCGATTACATGACAGTGTCCAATTATCCGGGGACCACTGTGGATGTGTCTCAGGGCATGGCCTGGATCAGCGGGGAATCGTATCAGGTGGTGGACACCCCTGGGGTGAACGCCTTGATTCCGTATTCGGAAGATGAAAAAGTCACGCGTGATTTGCTGCTGAAAGACACCCCTGATGTGGTCGTGAATGTGCTGGATGCCAAAAACCTGCAGCGCGCGCTCATGTTGACTTTGGAATTGATTGAATACCGGATTCCCATGGTGCTGGCGCTCAATATGATGGACGAAGCATTGGACCGCGGGATTTCCATAGACATGAAGAGGTTGAGCGCTTTGCTGGGGGTGCCTGTGGTCAGCACAGTGGCTGTGACAGGCGAAGGTTTGGCGGATTTGAAACGAGCTGTGAACCAAGCTTGTGTGCCGTCTCTGCAAGTCCCTTTGACAGAAGACATTGTGCGGTCTTTGAATGTGTTCAGAGGCTTTTGGAAGAAGGATTTTTCCGCGCATCAGGCAGTGGCATTGGCTTTGCTGAGCGGGGATTCGTCTGTGGCTTTTGGAATGCAGGACCATTTGTCAGAAGGGGTGTCTTTGCAGGATGTGTGGAAAGAGGCAGAAAAGACACAGGCTGAGTTTGTGCGGTCTCCCAGGCAATTGATTTTTAATGCCCGCAAAGCCCTGGCCGCTGAGACATTGGCAGACATTATGACTGTTCAGGGAAAAATGTCTTTTTCCTGGCTGGGCAGAGTGGGGCATTGGACCATGAACCCTTGGCCGGGATTTTTCATTGCCGGTATTGTTTTATACGCTGTTTATCAGTTTGTGGGCGTGTTTGGCGCCGGCATTCTGGTTGATTTTTTTGAGGAAGATGTTTTTGGCGAATATTTGATCCCAGCGGCCAGAGTGTTTTTTGATTCATTTGTGCCATGGACATTTTTGCACGATATGTTTGTGGGGCCTTATGGGGTCATCAGCATGGCTCTGACCTATGCGTTTGCATTGATTCTGCCGATTGTGACAACGTTTTTCATGGCTTTTGGTTTGCTGGAAGATTCAGGCTATTTGCCCAGGCTGTCTGTGATGCTGGACCGTGCTTTTCGTTTGATCGGATTGAACGGCCGTTCCATTATTCCTTTGATGCTGGGATTGGGATGTTCCACAATGGGGACAGTGACCACGCGTATTTTAGACACCAAAAAAGAAAAACTGATTGTCACGATTCTTTTGTCATTGTCTGTTCCCTGTTCCGCTCAAATGGCTGTGATTTTCGGTATGACAGCGGGTTTGTCTGTGAAATTGCTGCTGGGATGGCTTTTGGTGGTGGTGGGGACCACTCTTTTTGTGGGCTGGCTGTGCTCTCGCTTGCTGCCAGGGGCACGGTCGTCTTTTTTATTGGAAATTCCACCCATA
Source organism: Elusimicrobiota bacterium (assembly GCA_028278255.1). Classification (GTDB taxonomy): domain Bacteria; phylum Elusimicrobiota; class Elusimicrobia; order FEN-1173; family FEN-1173; genus JANQER01. Next base: position 8,655 of record JANQER010000414.1, read on the forward strand.
CGTCTTCCATTGCTTAAAAATGTGTATGCCAAGATGAAGGCGCGTTTGAAATGGTACATCTGGGAAGTGGTGCCCTTATTTGTTTTGGGCACACTCATCCTGTTTTTTCTGGACAAACTTCGCTTGCTGGATATGATCGAAAAGATGGCTGCGCCTGTGGTGCAAACCTTTTTGGGATTACCGGGCGACGCCACACAAGCTTTTCTGATTGGTTTTCTGCGCAGAGATTATGGCGCTGCCGGACTCTTTCAGCTGCAAAAGCAAGGCGCGCTGGATCTGCATCAGGTCATGGTCAGTCTTGTGCTGATTTCTCTTTTCATGCCATGCATTGCGCAGCTGTTTATGGTCTTTAAGGAACGCGGCTGGAAATGGACAGCGGTTATTGTGGCTTTTGTACTGACTTTTGCCATCGGCATTGCCGGTTTAGTGAATGGCGTGTTAAAATTGTTTCCGGGGATATTGTAAAAAATTTTGTATCCGCCGGAAATAACCAGATTCCAAGATACAAGATACAAATAAGTTCCAATAACCAAGAGACAAACACCAATTTTGGTATTTTAATTCGGTCATTGTCCGTTGAAGTTTGGGATTTGGTTGTTGTTTGATTATTGTATATTGGTTATTGTTTATTATTTGGTTATTGTCCCTTGGAATTTGGTTATTAAAGGAGAGCTATTCTATGACTGAGATTAAAAAGTTTCCGATTCCATCAGCTGAGCAGGAAAACATTGAGGAGTCTCTTGGCTTGGTTTGGCATTGCCGGGAAAAGGGCATTTGTGAAAAAGAGGCTGTGTCGTCCTCTTTGGAAAAATCCGTGAATCCGCTGGCTTATGGGAAATTGATTCAGAAAGGATTGACACAAGAGTCAGGCTCTCACTTGGACTTGACAGCGCGCGGGGAAGAATTGGCCAAAGGGGTGATTCGCCGGCATCGGCTGGCAGAGAGGCTTTTGTCAGATGTGCTGAGTCTGGACAAAAATGCCATTGACCCCAATGCCTGCCAGCTGGAGCATATTATTTCAATGGAAGTGACTGAATCGATCTGTACTTTATTGGGACACCCCGTGGAGTGTCCGCACGGGTCCAGTATCCCGCCCGGTGATTGCTGCAAACGGGAACAGAAACAATTGGATCCCATTGTTGTGTCTGTTGACAAAATGTCAGCCGGCGATGAAGGCAAGATTGCTTATTTGCGTCTTCAAGCGCATCCGGAACTTCATAAGTTGTTGTCCCTTGGCCTTGTGCCTGGGACAATCATTCACTTGCATCAGACTTATCCCACGTTTGTGTTGGAGTTGGGAGAGACCCAGCTGGCCATGGAAGAAGATGTGGCCAGGAATATTTATGTGAGAAAAGGAAAGAAATAACCCGTGGTTGATCGGAAAGACTGTGGCATATTTTTTATATAAATCATAAACTATATAAATCGAAAATCGCAAATCTAAAATCAAAAATTTATCGAGGCGGGTGGGTTATGTCTTTAGAAAAATTGAAAAGACCTGTTGTTTTTTTTGACTTGGAAACAACCGGGCTTTCCGTGGAATTGGATCGCATCATTGAAATCGCTCTTTTGAAAATTTTTCCTGATGAAAAAACAGTGCGATTGACCCAGCGTTTTGATCCCGGGATTAAAATCCCTGTGGAATCAGTGGAGATCCATGGCATACGCAATTCAGATCTGATTGGTCAGCCGCATTTTTATGATAAGGCCGGCGAATTGTTTGAATTGTTTGCGGATTGTGATTTGGGCGGGTATGCGATTCGCCGTATGGATATCCCTATGTTGGCCAAAGAATTTGACCGGGCCGGATATCATTTTACCATTGAAGGCCGGCGAATTGTTGACCCGGGCAATATTTTTCGTCAAAAAGAGAAGCGGGATTTGTCAGCTGCTTATCGTTTTTACTGTCAAAAAGAATTGGTTGGTGCGCACAGCGCCCAGGCAGATATTGAGGCCACTTATGAAGTTTTTCTGGCCCAGTTAAAACACTATGAGGATCTCCCGAAAAACATGGAGGGTCTGCATAAATTTTGTTATTCCCCGGATCCGGGGCAGGTTGACCCGGAAGGCCGGTTTATTTGGCGTGATGCGCAAGCGTTTTTTAATTTTGGTAAGCACCGCTATAAGTCGTTGGCAGAGGTGATCCGCAAAGACACTGATTATTTGGATTGGATTATCAATAAAGGCGGGTTCTCCGCTGAAGTCGTTGAAATCTGCCAGCAGGCCAAGAGGGGAATCCTCCCAAAGAAAAGTGCGAAGGACGAAAAATTATAATTCAGAATTGGTAATTGTATCTTGATGATTGGAATTTGTTTGTATCTTGTATCTTGGAATTTGGTTATTTCCGTCTTATCCGGGTAAGGTTATTTCCATGGACAATCAGATAATGTTGTGGCTTGTGTTTAATGTGTTGGTGGCGGGTATGCTTTATATTGATCTTTTCTGGGCGCAAAAGAAAAGTCATGTGATTGGCATGCGGGAAGCCGCTGTGTGGAGTGTGGTGTGGGTGATTGTTTCGCTTCTTTTTTGCGTGGGGATTTACTTTGTGATGTCCCCTGAAAAAGCCCTTCAGTTTCTGACCGGGTATATCATTGAAAAGTCCTTGAGTGTGGACAATATGTTTGTGTTTATTATGATATTTTCCTATTTTGGGATCGGGCCTTTGTACCAGCCGCGTGTGCTCAAATGGGGGATATTGGGCGCGCTGATCTTAAGGTTTGTGATGATCCTGGCAGGCGTGGCTCTTATTGAAAGATTTCATTGGATTTTATACGTGTTCGGCGCATTTTTAATTTATACGGCATTTAAGATGGCTTTTGAAGAAGAAAAAGAATTTGATCCGGAGAAAAGCTTTGTTTTCCGAAAAATTAAAAAAATTCTTCCCATGACGGGTTTTCATGAAGAGAAATTTTTTTATGTGGTCAACGGGGTGCGCTGTGCCACCCCGCTTTTTTTGGCCATTATTTTTGTGGAGATCAGTGATGTGGTTTTTGCTTTGGATTCTATCCCGGCGATTTTTGCCATCACCACGGATACTTTTATCGTGTATACATCCAATGTGTTTGCGATTCTTGGTTTGCGCGCGCTTTTTTTCCTGTTGAGCGGCATGGTGCGCATGTTTGTGTATTTGAAATACGGCGTGGCCATTGTATTGGCCTATGTGGGAATTAAAATGTTGATTATGGATCTGATCCATATTCCCACAGTGGTGTCTCTGGGTGTTGTGGTGATTGTTTTGACCCTGTCTGTTGTGTTGTCCTTATTGGTCAAAAACAAGCAAACCCAAGCCGTCTAAACACTTTTTTTGTTATAATATTGAGAAGTCCCTGATTCGGGGTAAACTGGAAAAGGGTGAATTCTGTTTGTATCTTGGAATTTGGTTATTTGTTTTGATGGGCCCGCCCCAACACTGCGGTTTTCCGATGGAAAACCTCTGTAAACGTTGGGACTATGCCGCTAGGGATGGTCCCTGTTAGTCGGAAGGGACAAGATGAAGTTTGGGCCCGCCCCAACACTACGGTTCGCAGAGCGAACCTTCGTAAATGTTGGGACAGGGCAAGTAATCATGTCGCTAGATATGATCCCTGTTAGTCGGAAGGGACAAGATGAAGTTTGGGCCCGTAGCTCAGCCGGATAGAGCATCCGCCTTCTAAGCGGAGGGTCGTGCGTTCGAATCGCGCCGGGCCTGCCATTTTGAGTAAATGCAAAGTCAGAAGACCGAAGTAAAGGATTTTATACTTCGCACTTCGAACTTTGGTTCAAGAGGTTCCTATGGAAGCATGGCTGAAGATTATTGCGGGAATGTGTCTTTTGGCTTTTGGTTTGGCTTATCTTTATCGGCCTGTGTGGGTTTTGACCCTGAATGTGATGTTTCGCACGCTTGTGTTTAATGACGGGCATGTCCTGTTGTACCGCCGGCGTTTAGGGCTTCTTCTTTTTTTGGCGTCCATTCTCTTCTTTTATTCGGGGTTCAATAATCTGGCGCATGACATGTCTGTTAAGCAGCCGTCAGCTTATTTGGATATAGGCGATGCTTACAGAAATTTCAGAGGGCAGAACTATGCAGACACCATTGCACGATGTCATGAGATACTGAAAAGAGATCCACATAATATACATGCGTGGATTTTATTGGGGTCTGCTTGGGCGGCTATGGGGAACGAAGACAAAGCCAAACAAGCATGGGGGCATGTGCCAAGTGCCATTCACCACTCCCCTGACACCGGGAAAATAATAGGCTCTCATCAATAAGGGATGAAAAATAAATTCCCCCATCAGAAGAATTTGCTCCGTACAGGACAGACACTTTTACAATCATTACATGTGCCAAACACATGGCAGGCTGAGGTTTATTTGCAGTCTCATCAGTCACGGGAAGTGGGATGGGCTGAGACACATCCCAAAGACACGCTTTGGGGGATGAGTCAGGGAGTCTCTGTCCGGGCATTGCATAGAGGAAAACAAGGTTTTGCTTTTTCCAATGATATGTCGCCCAAGGGTGTCAGTGTGTTATGGGATCAGGCGTGTACCATGGCCTCCTTGATGCAGGCTGATAAGAACCGGGTCATTCCTTTTGCGCGGAGACCATTGAACAGTCGAACAAATAATCTGTTTTCCCGGGTGGACACCTCTCTTTTTAAGTCCAGTGCCAACACTGTTTTGAAACGGTTGTCAAGATTTGAAAGCGCTCTTTTGGCGCGTGATCATCGTGTGAAGAAAATCCTGAGACTTTCCCTTCGTGAATCTTTGGGGTCCTCTGCTGTTTTGAATTCAAGAGGCGTACAAGCACAAAATTTTTCCTCGCATGCGTCTTTTGGGGTAGAATTGCTGGGGCAGGATGGGCCGGATGTGCAGTCTTGCTGGGATTCAATGTCAAAACGGTTTGGGAAGGATGTGGAATTTTCCCGCATTTTGAATGATGTTTGTGTTCGTCTTTTGCAGTCATTCGGCGCTTCTGCTATCCCCTCCGGCCAATGGCCTGTGGTTTTGACCTCGCGGGTGGGTGTTGATTTTTTGGAATTGTTGTCTCAGGCTTTTTGTGCGGATGCGGTTCAACAGGGCCGGTCTTTTCTACGCGGGAAAAAAAACACGCGCGCAGCTTCTCCTTTGGTGACACTGGTGGATGACGGCCGGTACCCGGGAGGCCTTGTGTCTGCGGCATTTGATGGGGAAGGGTGTCCCACGCAAACAACTGTTTTACTGAAGAAAGGTATTCTCAAAGAGTATCTTTACGACAGTTACACAGCAGCTTGTGACAAACGCGCCAGCACTGGTAACGCAGTGCGCAGCAGTTGGCATGAATTGCCAGGGCCTGGCCCAAGCCATTTTTATATGGCGCCCGGGCAGACATCTGTCCAGGATATGCTCAAGGAGACACCCAAAGCTTTTGTGGTTCAGGATGTGCTGGGCATGCACACAGCTGATCCCATTTCAGGTGATTTTTCAGTCGGCGCTTCCGGTGTTGTGATTGAAAAGGGACGCATTGTGCAGTCCGTGAGGGGTGTGACATTGGCAGGAAATATTATGGGATTGTTGACAAAAGTGGATGCAGTGGCAGATGATATGACTTGGCACGGCCAATTTGGGTCACCCACTTTTCGCGTGTCTGAACTGTCAGTGGGAGGGAAATAACAGTATTTTTGATTTTAGATTTGTGATTTTTGATTGAAAATGAGAAATGATGCTGAATCTAGAACATATTTTTAAAGACATTCCAAAGGGGGCTAAAAAACTTGGGGTGATAGGACACCCCTTGGGGCATACCTTGTCCCCCATTATGCATATGGCGGCTGTTCAATCCCTTGGTTTGAACGCGGTTTATAAAGCCATTCCGGTTCCTCCTGATGAATTTGATGATTTTATCAAACAAGCGCAGGATTTGCCTTTAGATGGTTTTAATGTGACGGTGCCATACAAAGAAAAGATCAAAGCATCAGGTCTGCCTGGGTTTCAGGCTGAAGCGGGTGAAGTCATGGAGTCCTTTAATACGGTGTGGCGAGTGGCAGACAAAAACAAGGCTGAATGGAGAGGCGCCAGCACGGATGGTATTGGTTTTTTGGATGATGTGAAGTCTTATGGGGTTGATTTGACAGGGAAAAAAATTGTTCTTTTGGGTGCTGGGGGCGCTGCCAACAGTATTGTGAAGGCCTTTTGTCAATATCAGGTCAGGCCGGCAGATGTTGTTTTGTTTGACAGCGACGCTTCGCGGGCCATGCGTTTAAAAGAGTCTTGTGAAAACCTCTGCCAGGCAGACAAAGACAAATTATTCCCTGTGTCGGTCATTCGGCATGTGGGTGACATGAAGAGCATTCTTCAGAAAGCGGATGTTGTGATCAATGCCACCCCTGTGGGCTTAAAAGAAAATGACCGGCATTTGATTGATTTGTCATGGCTGCCAAAGGATTTGGTGTTGTATGATTTGATCTATCATCGACAAACAGAGCTGATGAAAGCTGTGGCAGAAAAAGGCGGACGCGCCATAGGCGGACTTGGCATGCTGGTTCATCAAGGAGCCAGATCTTTTGAAATGTGGTTTGGAATGAAACCGCCTGTTGACGTTATGCAAAAAGCCTTACAAGAAGAACTGAAAATAACCCGGAAATAACCAAGTCCCAAGATACAAATAAGTTTCAATTTTAATATTTTATCTGTGGATGTTTGGGATTTGTTTGTTGTTTGATTATTGTATATTGGTTATTGTTTATTATTTGGTTATTGTATCTTGGAATTTGGTTATTATTTGATATCCGAGTTAGAAATTATATTTATTATAGGGAGGCAATGACTTGATACGTTATATGACTGCTGGTGAATCTCATGGGAAGTGCCTCACGGCTGTGGCAGAAGGGCTTCCAGCTGGGCTGAAGATTTCAGAAGATTATATTAACCGTGATTTGTCCCGGCGGCAGTATAGTTTTGGCCGCGGCGAAAGGCTTCAATATATTGAAAAAGACCAAGCCAAAATTCTTTCGGGTGTCCGCTGGGGCGAAACCATTGGTTCCCCTGTGTCTTTGTCCATTGAGAACAAGGACTGGGAAAATTGGGGAAAAATCATGTCTTTGTCTGAAGAGGACAAGGCGGACAAGTTTTGTCTGACGCGTCCCCGCCCTGGGCATGCGGATTTGACCGGTGTGTTGAAATTCAACAGGCATGACACAAGAGATATTTTGGAGCGTGCGTCTGCCCGGGAAACAGCAGCGCGCACAGCCGTGGGATCTTTGTGCAGACGTTTGTTGGAAGAAATGGATATCAAGATCTATTCTTTTGTCACGGAAATCGGTAAAATCAAAGCCAAAACAAAAGGCTTGTCCCATGAGGAGGCTTTTGACTTGGCTGAGAAGTCTCAGTTACGCTGTCCTGACAAGCACGCAGAAGGCCAGATGATCAAAGCCATTCAAGAGGCAAAAGCCAATGGAGACACGCTGGGCGGTGTGTACACGGTGGTTGTCACCGGATGTCCTGTGGGTCTTGGGAGTCATACGCATTGGGACTTAAAATTGGATGGACTTTTGGCGCAGGCCATATTGTCTGTTCAGGCCAATAAAGGGGTCACCATTGGCCGTGGTTTTGATGTGGCCAGGGCAAAAGGATCAGAAGTGCATGACGAGATTTTTTATGAATCCGGACGCGGTTTCTTCCGAAAGACAAACAATGCCGGCGGTATTGAAGGCGGTATGACAAACGGGGAAGACATTGTGATTCATGCCGCTGTGAAGCCATTGGCTTCTTTGCGGCGCCCCTTAAAATCTGTGAATATTAAAACAAAAGCTGAAATGACAGCAGAAATTGTGCGTTCTGATGTGTGTCCAGTGGCCTCTGCGGCCATTGTGGGAGAGGCCGTGACGGCCACAGTGATTGCCAACAGCTTCAAGCAAAAGTTCGGCGGCGATTCAGTGAAGGAGATGAGAGACAACTTTCTTCGCTATATAGATTATTTGAAAAAATATTGAATTGTAATTGGTAACTCGTCATTAGTCATTTGTAATAGACAGAAAAGAAAGCCATTTATATTTTCTGTATATATGATTTTTGTATTCCGATTACCAATTACCAATTAGTTTCCGGTGAAAAAGTCCCGGATTTTGTAATTGCCCAATTTATTGGGCGCTTTTGATGCTTTTAAATGATTTAAAGAGCCCGATGAATCGGGCAACTACAGT
>JANQER010000005.1 GCA_028278255.1 Elusimicrobiota bacterium
AATTGAGAATGGCCGAACAGTAAGAGCCGTATGAATCGAGAGACTCATGTACGGATCTGTGAGAGCCTGGAGGTGAGATCCCTCTGGGCCACTCGACCCTGTGGTGGTAGACCAAATTTGTGAAAAATGCTAATATAGCGTTTCAAACTTGAAAAATTTCATGCACGGGGCGCCCTTTTTCAAAACCAATGCAAATTATAGAAGCAATTCGCATTGTGAAAAAGGACAGCCCAAGTGACAAACAGAAATTACGGGGCGTAGCTCAGTTGGCTAGAGCGCCTGCTTTGGGAGCAGGAGGCCGCTGGTTCAAGTCCAGTCGCCCCGAGATTTTAAATAAAAAATGAGCAGAAGAAGGCGAAAAGAATAGCTGACAAAGCAGGCACCCGGGCCAATTCGGCCCGTTGCAAACGTGTCTCACTGGCACACGCGACCCTCTCGGTGTTCGTGCCCTTTTTTTTCAATCAAAAATCGCAAATCAAAAATCAAAAATATTGTTCATGCTCACAGTTCAAAATCTTCATAAAGCTTTTGGCACACAAGTGATATTTGACGGGATTTCCCTTCAAGTGAATGCCGGTGACAGGTATGCCTTGATGGGGCCGAATGGTTCGGGAAAATCCACGCTTTTCCGTTTGGTGCTGGGCGAACAAGAACCGGATGAAGGGGTTGTTTCTTTTCCGCGTCATTTGCGGGTGGGGTATTTGCCGCAGGAAACCGCTGAGTTGGGGGATGGCACGGTTTTGCAGGAATCATTGACCAGAGATCCCGGGATTGACGGGACTTCCTTGTCTTCTGAACGCGAAACCGCTGAAGCCAAAAAAGTTTTAATGGGTTTGGGATTTCGGATCACTGATTTTGACCGACCTGTGCATCAGCTCAGCGGCGGATGGCAAATGCGCGTGGCCATTGCCCGTCTTTTGATGCAAAAGCCTGATCTCTATTTGCTGGATGAGCCCACCAATCATCTGGATTTGGAATCTCTTCTTTGGTTTCAGGAATATCTACAGGAAGTCAAAGGCGCGGTTCTTTTGATTTCGCATGACAGGGCTTTTGTCAATGCCATTGTGCATGGGATTTGGGAATTAAGGCGCCAGAAATTATACCGTTACTCTGGTGATTATGACAGATTTGTGCAGCTGCGGGACCAGGAAGAAGAACAGCTTTTGGCTGCGTACAAGCGCCAGCAAAAAGAAATAGAGGAAATGGAGAGTTTTATTGCCAGGTTTAGGGCGCAGGCATCCAAAGCGCCTCAAGTGCAGAGCCGTATCAAAATGCTGGACAGAATCGAACGCATTGAGATTCCGCCTGAAGAGAAAACAGTCAAGATTAAATTTCCGCAGCCGGCACGCGCGAGTGTGCGGGTGTTGTCTTTGAAAAACGTTTGTAAATCTTATGGGGATTTGAAAGTCTATGATGATTTGAATTTTGAATTGGAACGCGGGGAGAAAGTCGTTCTGGCCGGGCACAATGGCGCCGGCAAATCAACCCTGCTGAAAATACTGGCTGGTGTTCTTCCTTTTGACAAAGGGGAGCGCATTTTGGGGATCAATATTCAGTCCGGGTATTATGCCCAGCATCGTGTGGAAATGCTCAATTCAGACAGAACCGTGCTGGAGGAAGCCTCAGACACAAAGCGCATGAATCCGGATTTGTTTGTGCGTACTGTTTTGGGGACATTTCTTTTTCGCGGGGATTCTGTTTTTAAAAAGGTGGGGGTGCTCAGCGGCGGTGAAAAGAGCCGTTTGGCCTTGGTGAAACTGCTGCTGGATCCGCCCAATGTGATGCTGTTGGACGAGCCCACCACGCATTTGGACATGGCCAGTGTGGAAGCTTTGGTGGGCGCTTTACAGGAATATGAAGGCACGCTTTGTTTCATCAGTCATGATTTGTATTTTATCAATTCATTGGCCAATCATGTGGTTCATGTAGACAATGGCACGGTGACCACTTATCCGGGCAACTATGACTATTTTCAAAGACGGCAGGCCCAAAAAAATGATGAGTCACAGGAGACACCCTCTTCTGAGAAATCACGAAAAACATATGAGAGGGGCAGCAGCGCTTCGTCTCTATCGCATGTCAAATCCTCAGCAGATGATCTCAAACGGCTGCGCATGGAAGAACGTGCCCGGTCAAAAGCCCGAAAAAAAATCAATGCCCGGATCCGCGCCATTGAAGAGGAGATAGTTGATCTCAACAATCAAATGGGGTCTACTTTTATCAAAAGCGACTATAAGAGACTTATGGAGCTGGATCAAAACATCAAGGCCCTACAAAAAGAACTTGAGGACAAGAAAGCCGAACTGGCTGAAAAATAAAGAGGCATGAGCTTGACAAAAAAATGAGAGATATATGTTTCTAAAACTACTTTTACTTTTTATCACTGTCCCATTTGTTGAGGTTTTTATTCTTGTCAAAATGGCCATGACCATTGGGTTTTGGCCGACTTTGTTGATTCAGGTGGTCACAGCTGTGGTTGGGGCGTCTTTGGCTAAACTTCAGGGCTGGCTTATTTGGATGAAAATTATGAATGAGCTGAGACAAGGCCATATTCCGGCTGAGCAAATGGTAGACGGGTTAATCATTTTTGTGGCTGGGATTGTTTTGCTCACACCGGGTCTTCTGACGGATCTGTGCGGGGTGGCGCTTTTGATGCCTTGGCCCCGTTATTGGTTCAAACGCTGGCTTCGCAAAAAATTTGACACCATGGTCAAACCCCACATCACCCAACGACTGCATTTTTAAGATTGAGCTCTCGCGTCTTTGTTCTAATCTTGATTTTCCCTTTGCGTTCTTTCGTCTTTGCGAGAGAAAAAAAGTGTTTATTGTTTTTTAAGGCTTTTAAGGACGGATTGGGCGCCGGCGCCGCAGCTGATGATGGAGCGCATGGCGTCTTCCACAGGCACATCAA
>JANQER010000026.1 GCA_028278255.1 Elusimicrobiota bacterium
TCCAAATACGAAATTTTTTGGTTTCAAGTTATTAATATTTGGAAATTTAGACAGTTTAAAATTTTCCCAGCCATCTTGTGTAAAATATAAATACTTGTCAATCATAGGACGTTCATCAAATCCACCAGCCCAGCTTAATAAAGCCATTTTTGAGGAATCTAATGGATTTGCCCAAATAGCTGATATATCTTCGTCACTAGAGAGGAAGGAATGACCTGCCCAATGCTTTCCTTGATCCAAACTCTTTAATACAAACGGTCTATGTTTTGCATTTTCAAATCCATCAGAAATTGAATAAAAATGACCACTTTCATGCTTAAAAAAAGGGCTTATACTGCTTTGTGTGTTGGTCCGAAATGATCCATCATCAACTCTTTTCCATGAGTCTCCATTATCTTTTGATAAATACAACCCTTGATTTCTGGAACCAAGATAAAGATTTTTCTTTTGTTTGTCGTAATACCAGTAACAATCTGAAAAGCTGTCACATGAGACAGGCGTTTCAATGAATTCCCAATTAACATTAATTAAAGAAGGGGGGACCTGTCCTTCAAAAATATATTTTTCTCTTTCACTTTTTTTACAGGTGTCATCAAAACAGATTGTATCCTCCACTTCGACCTCAAAACTTCTATTTTCCTTCCATTTAAATGTATTTTGTTTTATTTTCTGAAGGCCGATCTCATCTTTATTTGTTTTACTGAAAGTAAACCTAAAGGGAATGTCATATGTTTGGCTGTAACCGTCTGACAAACTAATCGAATGAAGCCAATAGCTTCCTTCATTTTTATTAATTAGGACAGCATATTTATCATCTGATGACCATCTGACCCAATGTTCAGGCCCATATTTTCCAGCATAGGTTTCATAAGCCTTTTTTTGGGTTTTGTCAAAAACATAAACCTTCCAACATTCATCAGCACAGGCTTGAATGATGTGATACCGATTATTCGGGGAGGGCGGGGAAAACAAAGATAAGACGCATAATCAACGCTCCCGTCCGAAACATAAGAAACAGGAATCTCTTCTAAAACCACTTCATCAAAAATTAGTTTGCCCGTCTGTGTAAACTTAATCCCTTTATACTTCCCACCCTTCTCCACCCTAACCCAATCATCCTTATCCTTAATTTCATTTCCATAAGCATAAAAAGGATTTAACATTATTACCAATAAAAAAAGATATTTCAGCATATTTTCCTCTCGTCAAGGTGTCCATTTCAATTAGACCATATCACATATTCATGGCATGCAAGGGCGGACATCTGCCCCTTCCCCTCGGCAGATGCAGAGGCCCGCCCCTATGACAATTTCTGATATTATCTGTTCTTTTAAATCCAAATGTTCCGTTGAATATTTTGGTTATTTGAAACAACGAAATTTATATCATTCTGGTGGCTTATGGCAACGGGGATATTATGACCATATCATCCGTAGCGAAGAATCATATTTAATGTGTCATAAAGGCATAGGCACTACGGCACACAATGCTGCGCCTATCAGATTATAAAGCCAAGGGTGTCCCAGCGTGGAAGCCAGGCATTTTGTCTTTAAATTTGTCTTTAAATCTTAGAAGCTTTTCCTGCCTTTCGGGTAACATTTATTAATGAGTCAACAGGTGATCCCACCGTTGCCATCATACCCCCTCTCTATCAATAATTAAAACCGACAATTAAGCCCCACAGAAGGAAATAACAAGCTTATGGCTGTTGACCTTCTTCGTATAGTAAAATGTTCACGCAATGTTAATTTTAAACTAAAGAGATCATTTAATTTCACCACACAGCCAATCCCCATAGAGAGCAGGGGATATCCATATTGACTCCTTTGGATATCTTTTTCATATTCACGCGTTGACCATTGATAGCGCCATCTATGTCTTTTTGTATCAGTATAAAGCAAACCCAATCCGCCTCTAAAAAAAACATTAAATCTTTTTTCCCGAAGAGGAGATTCATAATACAAATTAACTATAGCACCCGAATATTCGTTTTTTTGACATTCCCCATTAATACAGAAACCACCAACCAATGACTCCTTTGGAATAAAATAGGCACCTTCTACTCCCAAACGTCCCCCTGACCCAATTCCTTTTCCGGCATAAAGCCATAACGCCGGTATTTCTTTAAGATCTGACTCAGCAGCCATGGAGGTAGAAATATCGGTCCCGATGTCCCATTTTTTATTCTCATCGCTTTTATTTGATTTATTTTTTTCTAATTCTGATTGAGCCCGTTTTAGATAAACTGACAATAAATAGGCGTCTTCTGAATTAGCGGACAGACCTTCTGTCTGCATGCTTTGATACCAGGAAACAGCCTCTTTCCACTGTCTTAACTTTTCAAGGCAAATCCCCACTTGAAATTTTGCCTTTATATTAAAATATGAGCCGTCACCTGTTTGTTCGATCACTTGCTTAAAAAGATCCATGGCTTTAATTAAGTTTCTTTCACCTGTCTCTTGTATGATCGCTTCTTCAAACAACGCCTCCACAGATGTTTCAGCTGATACACACCAGGGGCTAAAACATAACCCGATTAATAGGAGAATTACTCCCCATTGACTTCTCTTTGTTCGATTTTTCTTTTTTAACATAATCCCTCCCAAGTTTTTACCCACATCTCCGTTAAATGATAGGATGTTAGGCTGTATTTTGTCTTCTTGGGTATTGTATCGAATTCGTTTATTTTTTATGTCAGGCATTTGTCAGGATTTTGTCTTTATATTGTCAGGGCTGGAACAATAACCAGGGATAGATATAAACGTCTTATTTCCCTCGATCAAAACGATAACCTGACCCGTGAACTGTTTGAATATAGGAGTGCGACCGACCGCTTTTACACCCCAGTTTTTGCCGTAAATTTAATATTTGGTTATCAACGGCCCGCGTGGTTAAATCAGCGTCAACTCCCCAAACAAGATCCAAGAAAGTATCACGACTCAATACTTCCCCCTCACGTGCTAAAAACAATTCCATTATTTTATATTCAATTGGGGTTAAGTGTATGAGTGTTTTTTTTCGGAATGCTTTTTTTGTTTTAAAATTTATCTCAATATCGTCAAAAATCACTTTATGATCGATTGCATTTGTTTTCTTGGACCGCCGCAAAAGTGCCCTGACACGTGCATGCAGCTCCATTGAGCCTAAAGGTTTCACAGCGTAATCATCAGCCCCTAAATCCAACCCAACGACTTTATCAGTTTCTTCTCCCCGGGCCGTCAACATTAACACGGGATTTTCAAATCCTTTTTTACGCATCATCCGGCAAACATCATACCCGCTCATACCAGGCAGCATAACATCAAGTATCACTAAATCCGGCTTTAACTTAATCGCCTTTTCCAATCCTTCAGTTCCATTGACAGCGGTGGCCACCTGATGCCCTTCCAGCTTTAAATCGCTTGTTAAAACTTTTCTTAATTTCTGATCATCTTCAATCAGTAATATTCGCGGCATAGGATGATCCTTTTATAAGTTTAAAATGCAAAGAAAAAACACTCCCTTTTCCTGGTGTACTGCGCAGTGAAATACGTCCCTCATGGATTTTCATAATATGAGACACAATGGCCAATCCCAAACCAACCCCCCCTTCATGAGAGCGTGCATTGGCTTTTTCCACCCGATAAAATTTATCAAATATTTTGCGCTGTTGGGAGGTTGAAATGCCGACTCCCCAGTCTTGGACAGAAAGAATCACCTCATGATCCTTTGATGTAACATCCACGCGAATTCTTCGAGATTGACCAGAGTATTTCATTGCGTTATCTATTAAATTCATAACAGCTTGAATTAAAGCATCTTTTTGCCCCCGAATGACCAACTGATTTGTTGATTTTTGTATTTCAATAGTAAACCCATAAGACTCGGCCTTTGGCCCTATTAAACGGACTGACTCCTCAAGGATCGACCCCAAATTTAGAACCGTCATAGGCGCCTTTTGTTTATTTTCAATCATTCGCGAAAAATGAAGAACATTATCCACTAGCGACCTTAGTCGCTGGGATTCTTCACGGAGCATGGTGTAAAAATCATTGACCTCCGCTTCATCCGTCACTCTTCCACACTCCAATCGCTCACTGATATTGGTAATAGTATACAATGGGGTTCGTATTTCATGAGATACATTTGCCACAAATTCCGCCTTCATTTGGGACATTTGCACATCACGTCTATAAGCCGCCACCAGCAACCCAATACCGGCCAACAAAACGATAAAGGAAATTAATCCGATCCACACATATATTTCAACTCTCTTTTTGAATAATTTTATCTCTTCTTGAATAAACCCCCCTTCACCCTTCAACAGGAGAGGCGGATGAATCATTTTAATTTCATTAGAATAATAGGGATCGTAAATAATTCTAGACCCTCTCTTGGTTGTTTCCATTGGCAAAAAGCCGGTCAAATGAAAGGAGATTTTTTCAGGCAAAGGAAATTCGGCTATCAGCTTCATAAGGTTATTCCAAACAATTCGACTATCAACACCATACACTATATATCCCTGGCGAGTTCCTTCTTCATTATGAAATGGGACATAAACAATTAAATTGTTTTTCTCTTGATCAGACAAAGGAATTTGAAAAATATCTCCACTATCAACCGTCCCGCGATCTTTTATTTTTTCCAAAAAAGACGGCCAATAATTATTAGTAAAGAAGTGTGCCTGAGCCGATTTTTCATCTAACTTTTTCCGAAGCTTTTTTAAACCCAAAAACCTTTTTTCTTGGACATCATTTAATTCTATTGTTTCGGACAATTGAGACATAAATTGATCCAGCCACTTACCCCGAGATTCTTGATGGAATGCCCAATCATAAAACAATAATTTTTCGATTATATCTAATTTAATACTGACTGCTTCTTCAACCGCATTCAGCTTAATGAGAAG
>JANQER010000118.1 GCA_028278255.1 Elusimicrobiota bacterium
AAGCTATTTTCCAATTCAAGCAGCCTTAATATCATGAGCTTCTAGATCTTGTAATTGCCCCATTTATGGGGCGTATTTTAAATATGTTTTAATCTTAAAACGCCCGATAAATCGGGCAATTATATTTTTTTTAAACGATTTTTTCAGCTGCTTGAAAACAGGGGTCATTACAGTGTCCATTTCAATTAGACCATATCACTCCTTTGGGGTCATTTTATGGGTAACATGATTTATGAGTCAACGAAGCCTTCCCTGGTTTTGGAGGAGTAACATTTAATGTGAGTCAATTCGCAATTGAAAAACCAATTGATATCCATTCTTAATTACTGTATAATAACAAATTCTATATTAGGGCCAGTTGCGAAATAACCTGTTTAGGCCCTCACCCTTCACTTCGTGAAGCCCTCTCCCGTCGGAGACAGGAGAGGGGATTTGAAGAAAAAAAGTATTTCGCAACAGTCCCATTTAAAATCTAAAAAATGAAAGCAAGAGGAAAAAATCATGGGAATTCATATAGTGGTCTGTATTAAACAAACACCTGCCTCAACCAATGTTCAGATTGATCCTGAAACAGGCACGTTAAAACGAGAAGGCTCAGATGCCGCCATCAATCCTTTTGATGAGTTTGCCATTGAAGAAGCCGTGCGGTTAAAGGAACGGATTCCAGGGAGCTCAGTGAGCGCTTTGACCATGGGACCGCCAAAAGCAGAGGATATTTTGCGTGATGCCATTGCCAGAGGATGTGATCAGGCTTTTCATATCACATCACGGGCCTTTGCCGGGTCTGACACTTGGGCCACATCTTATACGCTTTCAAAAGGAATCGAAAAAATCAGCCAGGAGAAAGGCGCTGTTCACTTAGTGCTTTGCGGCAAGCAAACCAATGACGGAGACACCGGGCATATTGGTCCCGGGGTTGGCGCATGGCTTGACTGGCCGAATGTGGCTTATATTAGAAAAGTCGATGAGATTGATGACAAGCATGTGGTGGTCCACCGGTTGATGGAAGATGGCGTGGATGTTTTGGACATGACGCTCCCGGCTGTCATCTCTGTGGTGAAAGAGATCAATGAACCGCGTGTGGCATCATTAAAAGGAAAGATGAATGCCAAAAAAGCAGTGATTGCCAAATGGGATGAAAATGCTTTGGGATGTGATCCTGCCAGCATTGGATTGAAAGGATCTCCAACGGTTGTGGCCAGATCATTTGTCCCGCCGCCCCGCAAGGGTGGGGAGCGCATACAAGGCGCCACTGTTGAAGAAAAAGCCAAGAATTTAGTCGATAAACTGCAGGAAATGAAGCTAATATAATTGAAATTCGAAATTGGAAATTAGAAATTGGCGGCCTTTGCCCGCGAAATTTTAAATCAAAAATCCAAAATCAAAAATAATGAAGGGGACTTATGCCAATTATAACTGATGATAAAGAATATAAAGGCGTCTGGTGTTATGGAGAGGTGCGTCATGGGAATCTTGTGCCTACAATTTATGAACTTATTCATGTGGCAAAAGGATTGAATGAGACCTTAAAAGAAGATGTGTCAGCAGTGCTCATCGGGCATGGCGTGTCTGATAAAGCCCAGGATTTGATTGACCACGGCGCTGACAAGGTTTATGTGATGGATGATCCGATCTTTGAGAATTTTGTGGATGAAATTTACACACAAGCTTTTACAGAGTTGATCCTCAAAGAAAAACCCAATAAACTCTTATTGCCTGCCTCCACCATAGGCCGATCTTTTGCATCGCGTGTGGCTGTGACGTCCAATACAGGCATTACAGCTGATTCCACGGAAATGGCTGTGGACGCGGACACACGTGTACTGCGTGCGACCCGTCCTGCCTTTGGCGGAAACCTCATGGCCACTATTGTGTGTAAAAAGCACAGGCCTGAGATGGTGACTGTGCGTCCCATGTCATTTCCGCGCGCTGAAAAGCAAGACGGACGGCAGGGCCAGATCATTCAAGTGCCTGTGGATGCTTCTCAATGGAAGCAGAGAACAAAGTTTGTTAAATTTGAAGTGAATCAGGAAGATGTGCAGGATATAGCCACGGCTGAGGTTATTGTGTCAGGCGGCCGGGGTGTTGGCAATGCCAAGGGATTTGAGGCTGTTCATGACTTGGCCAAACTATTGGGCGGCGCTGTGGGCGCCAGCCGCGCAGCTGTTGATGCCGGCTGGATTGAATACAGGCATCAGGTGGGTTTGACAGGCCGGACCGTTCGTCCCAAATTATACGTGGCTGCCGGTATTTCAGGGCAAATTCAACATTTGGCAGGTATGGGATCAAGTGATGTGATTGTGGCGCTGAACAAAGACCCTGAGGCGCCCATGATGAAATTGGCCACCTTGTCTGTGGAAGGGGATTTGTTCGAACTATTGCAAGCCACTATTAAGGAAATTAATAGAAGAAGAGGATAATCCGGATAGATCGGAAATAACCAAATTCCAAGAAACAATAACCAAATAATAACCAATAACCAAGATACAATGATCAAACAATAGTCAAATTCCAGTTTTGTCTGTGGTTATTTTTCGTCCTGTCAGACTATTTGAGAAGTGATTTGACTTTTTCGACCAAGACGTCTTGCTGAACAGGCTTGTTCAGAAACATATCAGCCGGCAGCCAATTTTTGTCCACATCAAACTTAAAAGTATAGTTTTTATTGATATTTGAATACATGATGATGGGCGTGTCTTTTGTTTTCTGATTCTCTCTCGTCTGCCTGCAGAAATCAAACCCATCTGTTTTATTGTCAGGAAAAGTCACATCCAATATGATCAAATCCGGATGAGACGCATCAATCACCTTTCTGCCTTCATCCAATGATTCAGCTGATTTGACTTGAAAACCCTCTGATTCCAATACAATTCTGACTGATTCTGTGATATCAGTGTCATCATCTATGACGCATATAGTTTTAGGCATAGTATTGTCCTCCCATTATCTAAATTCCAAGCACCAATAAACAAGAGACAAACAATTTCGCACACCAATAAAATATTATTATAATTATTATACTAAATAAGCATAAAATAAAGCATGTAAAAAACGAGAATTGTGTTTTGGTTATTGTTTCTTGGAATTTGGTTATTTTCGGCTAGGATTATCGCTGTTGAATGGGGGTGTAAACAAGGTTTGAGAGGCCTGTGTAATTGGCACGCGGACGGATCAGGCGATTGTCAGAGATTTGTTCCAGATAGTGGGCGCTCCACCCGGCCAGACGGCTCATCACAAAAATAGGGGTGAAAAGATCAGTGGGAATGCCAATGTTGTAGAGAAGACTGGCAGAATAGAAGTCCACATTTGGCGGCAGATTCTTATATCTTTCTGCCAGCAGTGATTCAATCTGCTCAGACATCCTGAATATTTTCAGGTCTTCTTTCTTTTCACTGACTTCTCTGGCCATGTCTTTCAGGATAGGTGAGCGTGGGTCCTTGACCTTATACACTCTGTGGCCAAATCCCATGATTTTTTTCTTGTTGGCCAAAGCCTTTTCAATATAATCCTGTACTTTATCCTTATCACCTATTTCCATGATCATTTTAATGACTTGCTCATTGGCGCCGCCGTGGAGTGGGCCTTTGAGCACGCCCACAGCGCTTGTGATAGCAGAATAATAGTCTGACAAGGTTGATCCTGTGACCCGGCAGGCAAATGTGGAGGCATTGAATTCATGGTCTGCCAAAAGTATCAAATAGAGGTCAAGTGACTTGGCATAAAGCTCATCAGGTTTCTTCCCCAGCACCATGCGGAGAAAATCTTCGGCATACGTGAGTTTGGGGTCCGGCGCAATGGGTTTTTTGCCTTGCCGGATGCGGTCCCATGCGGCAATTATCGTGCCGGCTTTGGCAATGATGCTCATGGCTTTTTTAAAGTTTTCTTCGTAAGCGACTGAATTGTCTTCTTTGTCATAAAAAGAAAGGATAGAAATCATGGTGCGCAAAACAGCCATGGGATGGGCTTTTTTAGGGAAAGCTTTGAGTAGTTTTAATACACTGTCCGGAACAGTTCTGTCAGAAGCCAGTTCATTTGAGAATTGCTGCAGCTCTTTTTGGTTCGGCATTTTGCCGAATAAGAGGAGATAAACAACTTCTTCGAAATGAGAGTGCTGCGCTAAATCTTCAATCTGGTAACCACGATAAACCAAATGGCAGTTGGGTCCATCGATATAACAGATTGAAGAATTTGAGGCAATCAAATCCTGCAATCCGGCTTGCGCCTGCTGTGTGTTTTGTGTTTGTGTTTCACTCATAGAGGAGGTATAATAACCAACTTTGATCAAAACGTCAATAGATTTTTTTCAAAGAGCTTATGTTTCTTGCCTGCCTGGAATATAGTAATATCAATTGATGATCTTCAAATACATAAATAAAATGTCCGTTGCGTTGTTGGCGCTTGTTGGCGCTGTTGTGGTTGCTGTCTGGCATACCTGGGCGACATGTTTGTATTTTCATCCCACCTTAAAGGATCTTTTGGCTGTGTTTTTCCCATGGGGAGAACATTTGCTTTCAGAATGGGCGCTGCATGCCGGACGAATGTTCATGGCCGGCCTGATGTTCATGTCTTTGCCAGGATTGGGGCGCTATGTTTTGAGAAATGAAAAAAATATTTTTATTCTTTCCGGCATGGGATTGATCTTCTGGTCACTTCTGGGCTTTGTTTTGGCGGTTCTCGGGTTATCCCACCCCATTATTTTGAGAAGCATTTCCATTGTTTTGATTGCGCTTGGACTTCGGAGATCTTCCTGCCTTTCTGTTGAGGGCATGGGGGTTTTTGTCAAAGAGCGGTTCTTTTTATTTGCGTTCACTTTATTTTTTGTTTTTTACCTTGTTTGTTCGATAGTACCGGATATTTTTTATGATGCCCTTGTGTATCATCTGGCTGTTCCGCAGTCATATTTGCAATCCAGTGGTTTGTTTGATCTGCGTGACATTCATCTCACGCGTCTGCCGGGATTGATCCAAACGCTTTACCTTTGGGGTTTGGCTTGGAGCGATGACAGATTATGCAAGCTCATGACCATTGGTTTTGGGTTTTTAACAGCCGGCTGTCTATGGCAGTGGACCGCGCGATTGAGATCTGCGCAAACCGGGGGCTGGGCTTCTCTTTTTTATTTGAGTTGTCCTCTTGTTGGGATTAATTTTTGGTGCTGCGCCAATGATATATTGAGCGGCTTTCTTCTGCTTCTCTCTTTTATTGTTTGGGTGGACAGAGAAAAAATGTCAAGCGCCCAATATCCCGCAGTGTTTCTGGCAGGCTTGTTTTTTGGCGCAGCTGCCGCAACCAAATACACAGCGCTTTTCACTGTTCCCTTTTTTGCCCTGGCTTTTGTGATGGAGAACAGGAAGGACCCAAAGACTCTTTTGAAAATCTTCTTATGCTTTGGCGCCGGGGCTGTGCTGCCGCTTTTGCCTTGGTGGATACGCAATGGTGTTTGGACGGGGAATCCCTTGTTCCCGAAATTAACATCAATTTTTGGAGGAGATGTCCCTGAGAATATAGCGCTTATTTCCCGGTGGCACGCGGATGTGCGCGGCGGTGCAGGGTTCATTGAGCGCTTGTTCAGCCTGTTTTCGTCAGGACTTCAGGGCGTCCATCAAGGACGTTTTGGTTTTTCCGGCCCGGTTTTCTTAATGCTTTTGCCATTGCTTGCTTTTGTGCGCTGGGATAAAAGAACAAGGGCCTTAATCGGGTGTGTGGCGGCTTCTTATCTGTTCTATGTGTTTATTACAGGATATGTCAGATACTTCATCCCGCAGTTGTCACTGATTTTTATTTTTGCCGCCATTTGTTTGCACGACTTTTTTGAAGCGCTTTCCGATAGCCCTGAGAAGAAACGCCTGTTTTTTCGCGCAGCATTCAAATGGCTTGTTGGTGTGATGGTTGTGATGAATGTGTTTTGGCTCCTCATGGTTTTTCAGCGGTTTAATCAGGGCTGGGATGTGGTGTGGGGGCGGGAATCTGTCAAAGAGTATCTTCAAAAAGAACATATTGGTTTGTATGGTCATCCGTCTCAAGGCGGGTTTGACCACCTGTCAGGCATCAAAGCGCGCGGCAAATTGTTTTTGGTGGGGGAAGCCAGAACATATCGCAGCCCTTTATTGACACAGGCGTCCGGGGCTTTTAATGTGCCGACTTATGCTTTTTGGGTCAAAGAGAATCCCACCCCATTGTCTTTTGTGACAAGGCTGCAGGATGAGGGATTCACGCACTTAATGATCAATACCTATGAGCTCAAACGTTTGGTATCATATCCTTACCAGAGTGATGAGTATCTGAGACCTTTGTCCGAAGTGACAACTGCCATGGGACCGGCGGTGTACAAGGATCAGTGGACATATATTTATAAAGTGCCTGAGAGGGATAAACTGAGAATAACCAAATTCCAAGAGACAAGATACAAATAAATCTCAATAACCAATTTTTCTTGTAGGGAACTGTCGCGACCGTTCCCTACAGACGAAATAAATTTGGCTTCGGCTCGGCTATTGTTTGATTTTTGTGGTTTGGTCATTGGTTATTATTTGGTTATTGTTTCTTGGAATTTGGTTATTTTTGATTTGTCCGGGGAGGTTGTATGAGTAAAATCGTGGTGATCGGTTGTGTGGCAGGCGGTGCCAGTGCAGCGGCCAAAGCCAGGCGTGTGGATGAACAGGCTGAGATTGTTGTTTTTGAGAAGGGCCCTTACGTGTCATTTGCCAATTGCGGACTGCCCTATTACATCAGCGGCCAGATTCCTCATAAAAAATCTCTTTTGCTTCAAACGCCTGAGAGTTTTTGGAAAAGATTTCGTGTTCAAATCAGGGTTTTGCATGAGGTCCTTAAAATTGACCGGGAATCAAAAACTGTCATTGTTAAAAATTTGCAGACCCTTTCAGAGTTTGAAGAGAAATATGACACATTGGTTCTTTCCCCCGGGGCGCAGGCTGTTGTGCCGCCCATGCCCGGGATCACGCTTTCGAATATTTTTACAGTGAAAACAGTGCCTGAAGCGGATTTGATCAAGGGTTATATTGAAAAAAACAAGCCCAAAACAGCTGCTGTGATTGGTGCGGGTTTTATCGGGCTTGAAATGGCTGAAGCGCTCCATATGCTGGGACTTCATGTCACAGTGATTGAAAAATTGCCGCAAGTTCTGCCGCCTTTGGATGCTGAAATGGCGGACTTTGTGTCCAGGCATTTGATGCGCAAAGGGATTCATTTGGTATTGAATGACGGCATCAAGGCTTTTCATGGAGACAATACAGCCAATGCCCTTGAACTGGAAAGCGGAAACCGTGTGCCCATGGACTTGGCCATACTGTCTATCGGGGTTCGACCGGAATTAAAATTGGCCAAAGAAGCCGGTTTGACCATTGGCGAGGCTGGGGGGATTGAGGTGGATGAGTGTCAGCAAACATCTGATCCCAGTGTCTTTGCAGCCGGAGATGCCGTGGAAAGCATTTCTTATGTGTCAGATCATAAAACCCGTATTCCTTTGGCCGGGCCGGCCAACAAGCAAGGCCGGGCAGCCGGCGCCAATGCGGCCGGCCAGAAATTATTTTTTACCGGCGCTCAAGGCACTGCCATTGTCAAGACCATGGGCATCACAGCGGCCAAAACCGGGTTTTCCGCACGAGAGGCTGTGCAGGCCGGGTTTAAATTTTTTGAATCTTATACACACTCTTCAGATCATGCAACGTATTATCCAGGGGCTGACACAATGCACATCAAGCTTGTGGTGGAACAGGATTCCGGCCGGGTTTTGGGCGCTCAAATCGTGGGAAAGGAGGGAGTGGACAAGAGAATCGATGTTCTGGCCGCTGCTGTTTTTTCTGACCTGAAGGTGTTTGATCTGGAAAAACTGGATTTGGCTTATGCCCCGCAGTTTTCTTCTGCCAAAGACCCTGTGATCATGGCTGGGTTTGCGGCTTCCAATGTGTTGAGGAAAGATGTTCAGACACTGACCTGTGAAGGCTTAAAGAAAAAAATAGACCAAAAAGAGAATTTTCAATTGGTGGATGTGCGCACGCCAGGAGAGTTTGCATCAGGACATTTGCCCGGCGCTGTGTCTGTGCCCATTGATGATCTGCGTGAAAGAATAAGTGAGCTGGACTCTCAAAAGCAAACCATTGTGTATTGCCGGGTGGGTTTGCGCGGGTATTTGGCCTATAGAATTTTAAAACAAAATGGGTTTCAGGAGATCTATAATTTGTCAGGTGGTATTTTGTCTTGTCAGGCATTGATGGGTCAAGAACAGCCCGGCGAACAAATGCATGTCAAGACATCCCACGGGGAGACAGTTCCCGTGCAAGCCCTGAAGCAGATAATGACTGACAAATCATGTTTGGCCATTGATGTGCGGGAAAAAGACGAGTTTTCTTATGAGCATATTCAGGGAACCAGTCTTTTTCCGCTGAGCCGTTTGAGCAGTCAAATAAGATCTTTGCCCAAAGACAAGGCGCTTTATGTGT